>JBJTHB010000057.1:0-3598 GCA_046094245.1 Actinomycetota bacterium | reverse complement strand
AACACTGGCGTCATTGCCTCGTTCTCACGCGCTCTTGCTGAAGGTCTCACCGCACAACAGAGCGATGCAGAGTTCGATGGAGCGTTGAATTCAACAATTCAGAGCATTTACGACGCTTCAGTAAACAAGTAATCAAGTAATTTGTGAGCGCAAGGGTGACCTTGTTACTCTTGCGCGGCACGAACGAACTGGTGGGTTGCCCGAGCGGCCAATGGGAGCGGACTGTAAATCCGCCGGCTCTGCCTTCAGTGGTTCAAATCCACTACCCACCACAAGTATTTGTGACGTACGGCCCAGTTAGTTAAGGGCCCAGCGCACAGTAATTGAAACAGTGACTTCTTCTTCACCAAGATCAATCTGTGGAGTTGAGCCATCTTCGGCTTTCGCTACACCAAGCATCGGGAATGAATAAGACGGTGCAGAGTTCTCTTGGAGATAAGCGACTTTGCCAAGAGAAGTTCCAAGCAACTTCGCGTAAGAAGCCGCACGTGAACGTGCATCAGCAACTGCAGCAGCGCGAGCTTCTTCCATCGCAGCTGAACCTTTAGTGATGAAAGGGACGATGCCGTTGATCATGACATTTTCATTGCCAGCATTAACAACAGCTTCGACAACTTTCCCAGCGGTATCTGCTTTGCGAATTACGACAGTAAACGATTGCGTTGCACGATAACCAACGATGACTGAACCTTTATCTTGGGTGTAGTTATATTCTGGAAAGACTGAGAGATTTGAACTCTTAATATCTTTCGTCGCAATTCCCTCTGATTTAAGGGCAGCGCGAACAGCGGATGCTGTCTTAGAAGCAGTCGCAAGTGCTTCGCTGCTCTTTGCGGCTAGCGCAGTAACACTGGGATAGAAACGAACTGCATCAGGTACAACGCTGATGGTGCCAATTCCCGTAACCGTGACATGACGATCAGGTTCTGCTGCTTGTGAGGGAGCGATTCCTAAGGCTCCGACACTAACTAGGGAGATGATGGCAAGAGCAAGGGCGATAGTTCGTTTATGTTTTCTCATGCGCCTAAGATACCGCGCGTGACCTCAATAATTTCTCAATGTTCGCTGGATGTATTACGCCAAGCTGCTGAGAACCTTAAGAATGGTGGTCTCGTCGCATTCCCAACTGAAACTGTTTATGGAATCGGCGCGGATGCCGAGAACATCAATGCAATCTCACGAATGTATACAGTAAAGAATCGTCCATCAGATCACCCCGTGATAGTTCACATCGCAGATCTTGATGAAGTTGATTATTGGGCGAAAAATATTCCGGATTATGCAATTGCTTTGATGCGCGATTATTGGCCCGGGCCCATGACGTTATTGCTCCATCGCACCGAGAAGGCGGGGGATTTTGTTACTGGAAATCAAGAGATTGTGGGCCTGCGGATACCCGCTCACACAGTTGCAATCAATTTGTTGCAAGAGTTCAAGAAGATTGGTGGCCATGGGGTTGCCGCACCAAGTGCGAATAGATATGGCTCTGTATCACCCACAACGGCTGTGGCGGTTCATGCCGAATTAGAGAGTTACCTGGAACCAAGAGATCAGATTTTGGATGGTGGACCATCGCTCGTGGGAGTCGAATCAACCATTATCGATTGCACGAAGAACAATCCATCTATCTTGCGCCCTGGCGCGATTACTGCAGAGATGATTGAGATCTCAACCGGAATTATCGTCGTGGAACCTGATGATAAGAAAGTGCGAGTATCTGGTTCGCACAAACAACATTATGCGCCGAAAGCGAAAGTCCTCATCGGCGGGGAAGCAAAAGCTGGTGAAGGTTTGATTGCAATGAGTACTACTGAAAGCCCCGCTGGATCTATCAGGCTAACTGCGCCGCGAACGATTGAAGAGTATGCGAGAAGTCTTTATTCCGCGCTCCGTGATGGAGATTCTCAAGGGTTGAAAGTGATTCATATCGTGCCGCCCGAAGGTGAAGGTCTAGCAGTTGCAATTCGCGATCGCATTACTCGCGCAGCATCCCAGGGTTAGTTCCTAATTAGCTCCATATAGTCAGCGACAATCTCTTCAACTCTACTTGCTGGGTAAATTTCTTTTACTTCGCCGAGTTTCCATTGTGGTGGTTGGGTAGTACCGCTGAGCGCCCAGGCTGCTTGCTTTGCTGCGCCATCAGCGACGTATTCACCCGCTGGTGGAAGATGAATTGTTTTGCCGAAGAAGTCAGCTGCAATCTGTTGAACCGCAGAATTCTTCGCAGCGCCACCAATCAATAAGACACGTGAATATGTGACGCCAAGTTTCTCAACAGCTTGCGTGGCATAAACCATTCCGGCAATCACTCCCTCAATCGCAGCACGAGCGATATTTGCCTTAGTGAAGTTTGAGTGTGTAATGCCATTGAATCGGCCGCGGGCTTGTGGGCGATTAGGTGTGCGTTCGCCATCAAAATGAGGGATAACGCGTAAGCCTTCAGCGCCTGGCTTTGCAGTTAAAGCAAGTTGACTGAAGTCATCAAATGAGATTCCGAGCGTGGTTGCAACAGTATTGAAGATTTTTGCAGCATTTAAAGTACAAGCCAGTGGCAAGTAGTTACCTGTGGCATCAGCAAAACCAGCGACTTCGCCAGATGGATCATGAGTAGGTGTGGCAGAAACGGCGAATGCAGTCCCACTTGTTCCAAGTGAAATCACAAGATCGCCAACGCCAGCACCTAAACCAAGTGCAGCGCCGGCATTATCGCCAGCTCCCGCTGCAATCTGGACACCAGTTGTCGTCGTTCCACCAAATTCATTTGGTGGAATAATTTTTGGAAGCACAACCTCTCGATTATTGCGTAGCGCAGTTGCGAAGATATCTCGACAATATTCATTCTTTACCGCATCAAAGTAGCCCGTGCCTGAGGCATCAGAGCGATCAGTAAAGAGCGATTCTAAACTCGATGCGCCTGATAAATGCCATGAAAGCCAATCATGGGGAAGTGCAACTGCGGCAACTTTTTCGGCATTCACTTGCTCGTGATCAGCTAGCCAACGAACTTTTGATGCAGTAAAGGATGCAACGAGTTGTGAGCCAGTTCTTTTATGAATATCTGGAATCTCATGATTGAGATCAAGGGCGGCTTTATCAGAGCGAGTGTCATTCCATAACAGTGCATTACGAATGACTTCTCCCTCGGCATCGAGTGCCACCATTCCATGTTGTTGGCCGCCAATAGAAATCGCATCTATTTTGTATTTGCTGACTTCATCGAGAGCACTTTCTAGTGCGCGCTTCCATTCGTGTGGATCAACTTCAGTGCCATCAGGATGCGGACGAGATGTTGCAGCAATCAATTCACCAGAATCGGCCTCTCGAAGCACGACCTTGACCGATTGGGTCGACGAATCAACCCCCGCAACAATTTTGGGCATTGTTTTAGTGAACGCCGATCAAATATTCGAGTGCGAGTTGATCGAGCTCTTCGTAGTGATAACCACGTTTTCCAGCAGCTTCAACATCGAAGGAATCTTGGGCGATGTCCTTCCAAGTCTCACCGGATGCGGCAGTTGGTTGGAGAAGTTCGTTAACACCAGATTTCTCCAGCGCCGCTTTAGTACGTGGATCTGCGCGGAATGCGCGAGCGCGTTCT
>JBJTHB010000056.1:0-4202 GCA_046094245.1 Actinomycetota bacterium | reverse complement strand
TCAGATAGAAAGGTAGAAGAGTTACTGTTCCCATGATTAGTTGTGTTGCAGCTAATACTTCTGATGGCAGTTGAAGTGGAATTACATAGCGCGTTGAATATGGAAATGAAATTCCGTAACACATCACGGCGGCTAGAAGCATCGCGATTGCCCAAATTGGATTATCTCCAACGCCTTTCCAGATACCAAAGACAGTTGCAATACCTAGCGCACCAACAAAAAGTCCAAATGTCTGATTCCCAGAAATCTTCTCGTCGCGAAATACGATCAACATTGCAAGCAAGGTCATCAATGGCGTTGTGGCGTTGATAATGCCAGCCAAGATTGAAGTTACTTCGGTTTGCGCCTGGGCAAAGAGCACTCCTGGAATGGAATTTAATAATAAGGAAACTATCCAGAGTCTGAGCCAAATTTTCGGATCAGTTGGCAGGCTTAACTTTCTAAGCTTGAGATAAATAGTCAGCGTCAGCGCCCCGAGCGCACACCGACCAAATGCAACTCCAAAGGGAGTTAAAAACGTAAGTCCTTGTTTGATAAAGAGAAATGAGCAGCCCCAAACAAATCCGAGTGCGATGTAGGCAGGCAACCAACTGCCCTTTAGGCTTCGCTCTATGCGCACCGGGTATGTCTATCACGAGATTTTTGGCTGGCACGATACGGGAACTTTTGTTGGCGATATGCCTTCCGATCCCGGCGCTGGACTCCAGCCATATATGAATTACGAGCATCCCGAATCGAAGAAAAGAATTCACGAACTCATCGTTGTATCTGGCCTTATTGATTATCTGGTGCGCGTTCCTGCGCGAAAAGCGAGTGAGACCGAGTTAGAGACCGTGCATACGAAAGAACATATTGAACGTATAAAAAAGGAATCTGCGACTCGTTTAGGTGGCGATGGTGGAGATTTAACAACGCCGTTTGCGCGTGGTGGATATGAGATTGCAGCCATGGCAGCTGGTGGTGCAATTGAATTATTTGAATCGGTATTAAGTGGTGAAGTAAATAACGGCTATGCGTTGATCCGCCCCCCTGGACATCATGCAATCCGTGAACGCGGTATGGGTTATTGCATATTTTCAAATATGGCCGTTGCAATAGGTGTTGCCAAGAAAACGCATGGCGAAAATCTGCGGGTTGTCGTGGTTGATTGGGACGTCCATCATGGCAATGGCACTGAATCTATATTCCTTAACGATCCCAATGTTCTCACTATCTCTTTACATCAGAACCGTCTTTATCCGCACGATACGGGTGATGTTGACGTGGTTGGCGTTGGGACAAATATCAATATCCCACTTCCTCCTGGAACTGGACACGGTGGCTATTACTATGCTTTTGATGAAGTTGTGATCCCTGCGATACGTAAATTCAACCCAGACATTATCTGTGTGGCATCAGGTTTTGATTCCTCCGTTTTCGATCCTCTTGGTCGAATGTTGGTTACTGCCGAGGGATATCGAGTGATGACAAGAAAGTTGATGGATGTTGCAGCAGAAGTGTGTGGTGGAAAATTAATGATGACTCACGAAGGTGGGTATAACGCCACATATGCACCATTCTGTGGCCTCTTTGTTTTGCAAGAGTTGTCAGGTGTAACCAAACTTCCTGATCCCTTTGCGCATGGAAATGATTACCCGGGCCACGAACTCAAGTCTCATGAAGCCTCTATTGTTGATGAGGCAAAGAAGTTGGTTGCGAAGTTATGAGCCTTCCGCCAGCCGAGATTGGTCCTGGTGAGTTCTACCCCGTTGTTGGAGTAGGTCCTCATCCCAAACCATGGCCCACCGGTGACCACTTTGATCCGGAACTTCTAGAAAACGGTGATCGTCGAAATGTTTTAGATAAATACCGTTATTGGAAAGTGGAAGCGATTGTTGCTGACCTCAATACCAAGCGACATCCGCTTCGTGTTGCAATCGAGAACTGGCAGCATGATCTGAATATCGGCTCCATCGTCCGTACTGCAAATGCCTTCAATGTCTCAAGCGTCCACATCGTTGGAAAACGCGACTGGAATCGTCGCGGTGCCATGGTGACTGATAAATATCTCACGGTCATTCACCATCCCACCGTCGCTGATTTCAAAGCCTGGTGTGACGAAAACCAGGTCGCGATTATCGGCATTGATAATGTCGATGTTTCAACTCCGATTGAAAGCGCTAGTTTTCCGCGAGATTGCGTCCTCTTTCTCGGCCAAGAAGGCGCAGGAATGTCAGACGAAGCGGTCGCGGTATGTGAACAAGTTCTAGCTATTTCGCAGTATGGTTCAACACGCTCAATGAACGCATCAGCTGCTGGTGCAATCGCTATGTATGCATGGGCGATGCAGCACTTACATCAATAGTTGTTTGATTAATCCGTCGGTAGCTTTTTCAACCATCACTAAGACATTTTCAAATGCTTCATCCGGAAGTGAATAAGGATCAGGAACTTCCAATGATTCTGGATTAGTTGGATCGAATTGTCGCAAGTAAAAAATCTTCTGCTCTTCTTCATCGCTGGTGACATATTTCGATACTTCTTGATGATTGTGGTCATCCATTACTAAAACGAGATCAGCAGCTACTAATCGTGAGTAATTAAATTGTGAGGCAATATGGTTGAAGGAATAACCCGCTTTTTCCCAGGTTCGTTTTGAGGGCGGATTTGGTCCCTGTCCTACATGCCAATGAGAAGTGCCGGCGGAATCAACAACAATCTTGGGTTTGTCGATTGTGGCAACTTTGTTATGGAGGACTGCAGCAGCCATCGGTGATCGACAGATATTTCCATAGCAAACCATCGTGATGATGAGGGTGTCACGATTTTTTAAGTGCGAGAGATCGGGAAGTGCCACTATTTAATCTTCGAGAATCTCGGAGATCGACGCAATACGACGTTCGATTTCGATCGCCTCTTCTGATCGACCTTGGGTATGAAGAATCTCAGCGATTCTCCGCTCGATTGCGATAATGAAGGGGAAATCCTTTGATTCTGCATCGGCTGCGATATCGAGCACCCGCTCGAGAGTATTGAGGCCTTCATCAACGTCACCCGAGAGAACTTGGGCTTTGCCGAGTTCGAATGAAGCGTAGGTAAGACGTCGGTGATCGTGCGCTGTGGTGAATACATCGACCGCTTTCTGGGCCGCAGCAAGTGCTGATTCAGCATCACCAAGTTCGGTGTAGCAATGAGCAATCTTCTGGTCACATCGTGCAACATGAATTACTTCACGGGCGGTTTTGAAGTATTTGCGCGCTTCATAGAAAGCCTCAAGCGCTTCTTCGTATTTCTTTAACTCGCGATATGCGCAACCGATGAGATGGAAATCAGTCGCAGCGCCTAATTCATTTCCATCGATGAGATGTTCGCGCGCACATTCCTCCATGCAATCAATCGTGTTCTGATATTCCTTCGAGCTAAACCACCATTCACCGAGCGTGCAGGCAAGTTCGAGCGCCATCGGTGATTTGTTTTCGCGTAGCAACTCAACCGCTTTGCTCATTGCAGTAGCGGCTTCGCTCATGCGCTTGAGTTGATTCAAGTTATAACCAATTGCTGAATAGGCCTGGGCGAGACCTTCGGTCGGAGCAGCAGATCCCAATTCAGAATAGATATCTCGCGCTGTCTCAGCAAGAGCTAAAGCTTCGTCGTATTGTCCGCGCGCATAGATTCGCGCACTTAATTCGTAGTACGTACTTGCTCGATCGACACCTTGGGTTTCAGGTATTCGTTCCCACAACATTTCTTCCGTAATGATCTCGTCATTTACATCATCATCGTTGTGTTCATCGGCCAACGCAGTACTCCTTTCACGAAACTGCGGCGCTGCAGTGAGCCCTAACTTAGCAGGTAGGGCTCACACGCAAGGCTGAATATTCGCGACTTTACTGTGAGTCAGCTTTTCCTAGGGTGACGGTAAATATCCGTGACCCGCCGCTTGGCATGTCGACCGTAATCTTGATGGTCTCTCCTGGCGCATATGACCGGATACGAACAATTGCAGTAATGAGGTCATTTGTTTTCTTGCCGTCGATCTCACGAATGATTGCGTTGGCAGGGATTCCCGCCTTTGCAGCCGCTTCGCCATCAACAACACGAAGAATTCGCGCTCCGGTGCCAGTAAATGAAGTATCGAAGTTAACTCCGAGGAATGGTCGAGTTGATTTACCTGTGGCGATGATTTCATCAACCACGCGTTTTGCTTGATTGATAGGGATGGA
>JBJTHB010000055.1:0-5595 GCA_046094245.1 Actinomycetota bacterium | reverse complement strand
AAGTCCATCAAAGCGTGTAAAGGAACCGGGATCGATTCCCTTGTTATAGCCGGGGGAGTTGCCGCTAACTCACGTCTTCGCGAAGTTGCAGCTGAGCGATGCGCTGCTGCCGGAATTGAACTTCGCACCCCGCCGCCGGCTTTGTGTACGGATAACGGGGCCATGGTTGCCGCGCTCGGATCCCTGGCCATCACCGCAGGCCGCCCTGCCTCCGCTCTCGGAATCGAAGCCGCCTCTTCCATCAGCCCCTCGGTCCCCATCTGGGATTAATCTAGGATTTGAGAACGGGAATAGTCGCCCCTAGGCTTGGCGTTAGCACTCGCCGGACGAGAGTGATAAATCGTCTGAACCCCTAGTTCGTAAGTACTCGATGAAGAAGGAGCTACAACGATGGCCATTGCCATTAAGCCACTTGAAGACCGCATCGTTATCAAGATCAACGAAGCAGAAGAGAAGACCGCATCTGGTCTTGTCATTCCAGATACCGCAAAAGAGAAGCCACAGGAAGGCACTGTTGTTGCCGTAGGTCCAGGACGTTTTGATGATGGAGTCCGCGTTCCGATGGACATCAAGGTTGGCGATGTCGTTCTTTATAGCAAGTACGGCGGAACTGAAATCAAGCACGGTGGCGAGGAATATCTAGTCCTATCTGCACGTGACATCCTCGCAGTTATCACGAAGTAAGAAGAGACGATAACTGTGGGTAAATCACTTCACTTCGACGAGAACGCTCGTCGCGGTATGGAGCGTGGAGTAAATATCCTCGCTGATACCGTCAAAGTAACTCTCGGCCCTAAGGGTCGTAACGTTGTTATTGGAAAATCTTTCGGCGCACCACTCATCACAAATGATGGAGTCACAATCGCGAAAGAAATCGAACTCTCTGATCCCGCCGAAAACATGGGCGCCCAACTTGTAAAGCAAGTTGCGGAGAAGACAAATGATGTTGCTGGCGATGGAACCACCACCGCAACAGTTCTCGCACAAGCAATGGTGAAGGAAGGTCTACGAAACCTTGCTGCTGGCGCCCAACCAATGGGAATCAAAGCTGGAATTGAAGCTGCGGTTGCATCAGTAGTGGAAAAGCTCCGTGCAAACTCAACAAAGATCTCCGATAAGGCTCAGATTGCGGATGTTGCAACAATTTCTGCTCAAGATCGCAACATCGGTGAACTCATCGCTGAAGCGATGGACAAAGTCGGCAAGGATGGCGTCATCACTGTTGAAGAGTCTTCCACCACTGGACTCGAACTCGAATTCACAGAAGGTATGCAGTTCGATAAGGGCTACATCTCTCCGTACTTCGTGACCGACCAAGATCGCATGGAAACAGTCCTCGAAGATGCCTATGTTTTACTCGCTTCCGAGAAGATTTCAGCGCTCGGAGATTTGCTCCCGATTCTGGAGCAGGTCGCAAAAGCTGGAAAGCCGCTACTCATCATCGCTGAAGATGTTGAAGGTGAAGCGCTTTCGACTCTCGTCGTGAACCGCATGCGTGGAGTATTCACGTCGGCTGCCGTTAAAGCACCGGCGTTTGGTGATCGGCGTAAGGCAATGCTCCAAGACATGGCGATCCTTACCGGTGGCCAAGTCATCTCCAAGGACATTGGTCTCAAGCTTGATCAAATCTCACTTGATATGTTGGGTCGCGCTCGTCGCGTTGTGATCACAAAAGATCACACAACCCTCGTTGATGGCGCGGGAGACAAGAAAAGCGTCGAAGGTCGCATTGGCGAACTCCGTCGCGAGATTGAATTAGTAGACTCTGATTGGGATAAAGAGAAGCTACAAGAGCGATTAGCAAAACTCTCTGGTGGCGTGTGTGTCATTAAAGTTGGCGCACACACTGAAGTTGAGTTGAAAGAGAAGAAGCACCGTCTTGAGGATGCAATCTCTGCAACTCGCGCGGCTGTAGAAGAGGGAATCGTCGTTGGCGGTGGAGCAGCTCTTGTTCATGCCGCAACAGTTCTCGATGGTGATCTTGGATATGAAGGCGATGCTGCAGTCGGAGTTCGACTCGTTGCAAAGGCTTGCCAAGAACCGCTACGTTGGATCGCAGAAAATGCGGGTCAAGAAGGTTACGTCGTAGTCTCAAAGGTACGTACTTTGAAACCTAATGAAGGTTTCAATGCTGCATCTGATGAATACGGTGACCTCGTCAAAGCAGGAGTTATTGATCCTGTGAAAGTGACTCGCTCAGCTCTTGCCAACGCTGCTTCCATTGCAGCAATGTTCATCACCACCGAAGCGCTCGTTTTCGAGACTCCGGAAGATAAGAAAGAAGAAGCAGCAGGACATGGCCATAGCCATGGACCTGGTGGTCACAGTCACTAAAACTCTCTGTTCAATTAGAAAAAGGGCTCCGGTCGAAGGATTGGAGCCCTTTTTCATTACACTCGCCGAATGAATTCGGAGACCGTCAATGTTTCAACAACTGTCTGGCTTGTAACTCTTTCCATCGTATTTGTGGTGACCCTAGCTGATCTTGCCTGGGCCTGGTTCCGCAGAAACTCAGTCACAAGCCTGCGTGAGGCAGCCACCTGGACTGCAATCTACGTCTCAGCCGCAATCGCCTTCGGAATATCGATGCGTAGCTGGGATGGACCTACCGCCTCAGCCGAATTCTTTGCTGGCTGGATTACTGAGTACTCGCTATCAATCGACAATCTCTTTGTCTTCTTGATCATCTTGACCCGCTTGAAGATTGAACGGGAAAAAGAGCAGCTGGTGCTGCTCCTGGGAATTCTCATGGCTCTGGTCATGCGTGGAATCTTCATCGTCATCGGTGCCGCAGTCGTTGAACGTTTTGTCGCTATCTTCTTCTTCTTTGGCGCAATCTTGTTGTGGACCGCCTACAAATTGGTTACTGAAGATCCCGAAGAAGATGAGTGGCAAGAAAATCGCATTATCACAGCGCTACGCAAACGAGGATTCTCCACCTTCACTCTTGCCTTAGTTGCATTAGGCACAACAGATCTGCTCTTTGCACTTGATTCAATTCCAGCAATCTTTGGTCTAACTCGCGATCCATATATTGTCTTTATGGCAAATGCATTTGCGTTGATGGGATTGCGCCAATTGTATTTCTTAGTTGGAATTCTTTTGAAGCGACTTGTCTATCTCTCAAAAGGATTATCGATTGTCCTTGGTTTCATTGGAGTGAAGTTGATTATCGAAGCGCTTCATGGAATCGGCATTCATGACATCTTCGGATTCGAGATCCCTCATGTATCGCTTGCGGTATCGCTCGGCGTCATCATCTCGGCGCTGGCAGTAACGACCGTTATTAGTTTGCGAAAGAATCCTGGTAACGCACCAGATCCACTAAGAGAGTCATAAGAGAAAAGAAAAACCCCCGATACGAAATCGGGGGTTTTCTCTGTCGAAGAAGTTATGCAGTAAAGAACCGCTGTTGACGCTGCGCCTTACTGATGATGTCCAAACGCTCTTCTTCTGTTAAACCACCCCAGATGCCGTATGGCTCTTGAGCAGCAAGTGCATGCGCACGACATGCAGCAATTACCGGACAGGTAGCACAGACCGCTTTTGCAGCGTTCTCACGAGCTTTGCGGCGGGGGCCGCGCTCGCCATCTGGATGAAAGAACATCTCAGTTGGAAGGGATCGGCAAGCACCCTCATACTGCCATTCCCAATTTGTGGCTACCGGCTTCGGTAAGCGAGAGGTTTCGGACATGGGTGAACCATACAATCGCGCCATAAGTTGTTCAAGTACCTTGACCGTCTATACCCGTGAGCGTGGCGAAGCCCACTTTTCAACATGCGGCAGCGAGTGACTGCCCCCACTATTGCCCCATGGCCGAGACTCAGCGCTTTAACCAGTCAGAGACAGAATCCCTGACTGTTGCCGCCGTTGCTCGCCGCTTAGGAGTCGCTCCCGCAACCTTGCGAACCTGGGATCGACGTTACGGATTGGGTCCGTCAGAACATAGCACTGGGGAACATCGTCGTTACAACGGTTCGGATCTTGCTCGACTTACCTTGATGCGCAAACTTGTTATCGCTGGAGTTTCTCCCGCTGAAGCTGCCCAACGCGCGTTGGCATTCGATGGAGAAGTCTCTCCAGAAGCAATGGCCAACTCCATCACTTCCGATGTCGCGGTGCGGGAAGAACTTGTCGAAACGTTGATTCGCGCTGCTCGTGCATACGATCGCAACTTCATTGAAGAGTTACTTCGTTCAGAGATGGCTGCTCGTGGTATTTCAAATACATGGAATGAAGTTCTCGTTCCACTTCTCATTTTGATTGGTGATGAGTGGGCCGAATCAGGCACCGGAATTGAGACCGAGCACTTAGTAACTGAAATCATCAAGCGACTTCTTCAAGAAGCAAACGCATCAGTTCAAAACCCTGTGAATGCGCGGCCAGTGCTACTTGCTTGTATTGGTGAAGAGATGCACTCACTTGCCTTGTATGCCCTTGGCGCCGTTCTTTCAGAGCGAAAAATCGCGGTTCAATTCCTTGGGGCGCGCACTCCGATTGAAGCAGTCAGCGCTGTTGTAAAACGTTCTGCGCCGCCGGCAATATTTTTATGGGCACAATTAGATAAGAATGGAAAACCTGAAGTGCTTGGCGAAATACCGAGCATCCGTCCTGCGCCGCGCATTGTTCTTGGTGGCCCTGGTTGGAAGCGCGAAGAGGTAAAGCCGGCGGTCATCGTCGATGATTTATTGGAGGCCTGCGAGGAAATTGCGCGGGCAGTTGGAGCTTAAATACCCCAAGCGTTAGGGTGGCCAGGTGAGCGAAAACGTCAATGAGAAAGTCGCCATGTTGGGCCTCACCTATGACGATGTGCTTCTCCTTCCTGATGCTTCAGAAGTAGTTCCTTCCGAGGTTGATACTCGCACCCAACTCACGCGCTCAATCTCCCTCGATATTCCGCTGGTCTCCTCAGCGATGGATACGGTGACCGAATCTGCGATGGCGATCGCAATGGCGAAAGCCGGCGGCATCGGCATCATTCATCGAAATCTCGCGGTTGATGAACAAGTCACTCATGTGAAGTTAGTGAAAGGCGCCAGCCTCCGCGTCGGCGCTGCGGTCGGCGTTGGTGACGACGGATTTGAAAGAGCAGAAGCGCTTATTAGCGCAGGAGTCGATGTCATCGTGGTTGATACGGCCCACGGACATCATCGCGCTGTTCTCGACGCAATCGCAAAGATCAAAAAGTACTTTCCGAAACAAGAGATTATCGGTGGAAACATCGCTACTCGCGCCGGTGCCCAAGCCCTGATTAACGCCGGAGCAGATGCAGTCAAAGTTGGAGTTGGACCTGGATCAATCTGCACTACTCGCGTCGTCGCCGGAGTTGGAGTTCCACAAATTACTGCGATCATGGAAGCTGCAAAGGCATGTAAGAAAGCAGATATACCTCTGATTGCAGACGGTGGTTTGCAATACTCAGGCGATATCGCAAAAGCAATCGTCTCTGGTGCCGACACAGTAATGCTCGGTTCACTCCTTGCAGGATGTGAAGAGTCTCCCGGTGAATTAGTTGAAATTGATGGAAAAAAGTTCAAGACTTATCGCGGTATGGGATCACTGAGCGCCATGCAGAGTCGTGGCACGAAGAAGTC
>JBJTHB010000054.1:0-2258 GCA_046094245.1 Actinomycetota bacterium | reverse complement strand
TGAGGAGTCATATAGTGCGCGAAGGATCTCCGGGAGTCGGAAGAAGCTTCACACGGCAATTGAAGAAGAGATCACCGTGCATCGCAGGTACCTCAAATCACATCCTTGTCATCAATGCCCGGATCGAGAGAGTCATGCACGCAACTTTGAAAAGGCTGCGCGATTGGAGCGCGAATCTCAAGGGTTAAGCAACCGGATGGAGAGCCGCACAAACGTTATTCCAAGAACTTTTGATCGCGTGTCGGATGTGTTAACCGAGCTCGCTTATCTCAAGGGCGATTCGCTCACGCCACAAGGAGAGTTGCTAACGAACATATACGCAGAGAGCGACTTACTTTTAGCCGAGCTTCTGAACTCAAAATTACTCAGCGAAAGTGGTGCACCGGAATTAGTTGGCATTCTCTCGTCGCTTGTCTACGAGGGTAGAGGGGAACGCAGCCGAACACCGCGGCTGCCAAAATCAATCGAAGCACTCGTGCCAGATGTTGCGAAGATCTGGAATCGCATCGTCACTTTGGAAGAGTCGTATGGAATTAGTTCACAACGAGAGCCAAACTTTGATTTGGCGTGGAGTTCCTATCGTTGGGCGAATGGGCACTCTCTTCAAACCATCCTTCGCGAAACGGAGATCACCGTTGGTGATTTCGTTCGTTGCATCAGACAGATAATCGATTTATTGGGTCAACTTCTCGATGCACAACCAGAGCTGCATGCCGTTGTGAGAGATGCCATCAAACGCATTGACCGTGGAGTGATCGCTTACGCCGGGGTCATTGCATGACTCTAGTTCTGATTGATAGCGCCTCGCTGTGGTATCGCGCCTACTACGGAATGCCGGACACATTGCTTTCGCCCCAGGGCGAACCAATTAACGCTGTTAAAGGTTTTCTGGATATGACAGCGCGTTTGGTGAACCAGTACCAACCTGATCGATTGGTCATGTGCCTTGATGGAGATTGGCGTCCCAGTTGGCGAGTTGAATTATTCCCCGAATATAAAGCAAATCGTGTCGACGACGAAGGCGATGAGGAGTTGGAGCCCGATCTACTTACGCCACAAATCCCGCTAATTCTCGATTTCTTCGAAGCTGCAGGCATTCCTTTGGTTGGCATCGATGATTACGAAGCTGATGACGTCATAGCAACATATTCCAAAACTGAGACAGGTCCGATTCGCATCATCACCGGAGATCGCGATCTATTTCAATTAGTTGATGACGAACGCAATGTCGCTGTTGCATATTTAGCAAAAGGTATTAGTAATCACGACCTTGTTGATATTTCATGGATTGCCGAAAAGTACGGGATACCGGGGGAGAGGTATGCGCTCTTCGCAATGATTCGAGGTGATGCTTCTGACGGTCTACCTGGGATTCGGGGCATAGGCGAAAAAGGTGCTGCCGCAATTGCAAAGACCTTTTCGTCCATGGATAGCGTTATCGAAGCTGCCCACAATGGCGATGATGCGCTACATCCAACGCATCGTAAGAAAATTCTCGCCGATTTGCACTATGCAAAGATTGCGGAGAAATTGGTCTCATGCGCCATTGATATCCGCTTGCCTTCGATTGATCTTACGAGTCCGAAAGAACCGCACGATAGAAAGTATCTCGAGACTATGAAGAAGGATTACGGTCTCGGAGCAAGCGTTGATCGATTGCTCTCGGCATTCAAATGGTGAATTTAGTTTTGGCCGTACTCTCAGGGTTTCTTTTCTATGCAGGGTTTGCGCCTTGGGAGATGTGGATTGCTCCTTACGTAGCAATCGTCCTATTGTTCAGAATTCTCTGTGACCAAGCTTTGCCAGAAAGATTCACATATTCATTGCTCTCTGGCCTGGCTTTCTTCCTGCCATTACTACATTGGAGTTCCGTATACGTTGGATCAGTTCCATGGTTGGTGCTGGCGGTAGGGGAGAGCCTATTTTTTGCTGCAATCTGCTTGGTTCGTTGGCAACGCCGTTGGGAGAGCGCACTTATCTTTCCCGTGATTTTCACGGCAATTGAACTACTCAGAATGAAGTTTCCCTTCGGCGGATTTGGTTGGGGGCGCTTAGGGTTTACCCAAGTTGATTCCCTCAACTGGCTTTATCCGTTGATAGGCGTTACTGGAATTTCACTTCTCGTATCAGCATCTGCTTTTCTCTTAATTTCACAATCCAAAACAATATTTGCAGCGCTTTCCATTCTTGCCGCTACTTTCCTGCTGAGCAATATTCTTTCACCTGACGCTCAAGGCAAAGTACTCCAAGTAACGGCT
>JBJTHB010000053.1:0-3793 GCA_046094245.1 Actinomycetota bacterium | reverse complement strand
GGTTCGAACCCACTTCACAGCTGCTTGGTCATAACCAAGTTCCTGGGCAACTGCATACGCAACTGCTGCTTCGAATCCTTCACCTGATTCTGGTTTGTCATCGATAACCCATGGATAGTAAGCAGGCTCACCGGTTGCAATTGTGAGAACGCCTGATTCAACAGTGGCGAGATTGCCCGCTTCGCATGATGCAGCTTGGGAAGATGCGTTCTCATCCTTTGAAGACGAACATGCGCTCAACACCATTGCGGCAACAAGAATTGGAATCAGTTTTAAGAATTTCTTCATTTCGAGCCTTTCACAGTAAATAGCTTGAGCCCTGGAAAAACCAGTAGACCCACGCTTGTCGATGGCGCCTTGCAATCGACCTGGTCCTCACCCGGAGCACCCCACCGTGGTGGAGGGTTGCCGTCCAGTTAGCCGGGGCTTTGAACTGGAACTCGTGACCTAGAGATACTTTAGAAAATTATCTTTAGAAAGTCCACTCAGAAACAGGCAGACCGTGGGCCTCGCCAACGGCGCGGTAGTAAATCTTTCCGTCGTGGACGTTTAAGCCTTTACGGAGCGAAGCGTCTTGTTGGAGCGCTTCTTTCCAGCCTTTATTTGCAAGAGCGAGTGCGTACGGCAGCGTTGCATTTGAAAGAGCGAAAGTAGAGGTGAATGGCACAGCGCCAGGCATGTTGGCGACGCAGTAAAAGAGAGTGTCATGCACTTTAAAAGTGGGATCGGCATGAGTAGTGGGCTTGGAATCTTCGAAGCATCCACCTTGGTCGATCGCAATATCAACGAGAACCGCACCGGATTTCATCTTCTTAACTAATTCGTTGGTAATCAATTTAGGAGCTTTTGCCCCGTGCACTAATACTGCGCCAATGACCAAGTCTGCTTCTAGCGCTTGTTCTTCAATTTCATGGGTATTGGACATCAAAGTCGTGACCGTTCCACCAAAGATCTGGTCAATCTCGCTGAGTCTTCGTTGGTTGACATCAACAACAGTGACATCAGCGCGCATTCCATGGGCGATAGTTGCAGCTGCAAGTCCTGCAGTACCTCCACCAAGAACAAGAACTCTTCCAGGACGAACTCCAGGCACCCCTCCTAAGAGAACGCCGCGTCCTCCAGCGCTTTTCTGTAGAGCAGCAGCTCCAACTTGGGCGGCCATGCGTCCTGCAACTTCACTCATCGGAGCAAGCAGAGGCAATCCACCATTTACTTCTACCGTTTCATACGCGATAGCAGTGATGCCACTCTTCATTAGCGCATCGGTACATTCGCGAGAAGCGGCGAGGTGGAGATAGGTAAAGAGGACTTGGCCTTTTCGCATCCGTGGAAATTCGGCAGCAATAGGTTCTTTCACTTTGAGAACGAGATCGGCTTTAGCCCACACATCATCAGCGTTAGGAAGAATTGTGGCGCCGACTTTACGGTAATCATCATCAGAGATGGCAGAACCAGTACCCGCGCTAGTTTCGATGAAGACTGAGTGACCGTGCTTAATGAATTCTCGAACTCCCGAAGGGGTGATTGCGACGCGAAATTCGTTGTTTTTGATCTCTTTAGGAACGCCAATGTTCATGTATTCATGCTACCTGAGAAGAGAGACTCACAAATCTTTGGATGTAACTCGGCTCTCATAGCCGCAAAGTTATCGGGCGACCATGCGCGCGAGAAAACCTTACGGAAAAGGATGAGCATCGCATATTCCGGGTCATCAGCTTCAACGCGATCGAGCGCGCGCTGAGCAAGTGCCCCATCACCGCGTTCGTAAGCAACTGCGGCAAAAAGGGTCGCAACGGGTGCGACATAACCGCAAGGCGCGATTCTCATCAACCATCGCCACGCATTGAAATAGTGGGTCATGGTTTCTTCTGTCACACTTCCCAGAGCAAAGTCACGAACTTGAAGATCTAGCAATCGGACCAATACGAGTGCAATCAATTTCTTATCTCGGCATAAACCCTCGGCTTGGAAATCAGCCATGAAATCTATGACGGCTTCCGCGCCTTCACGTTGGAGTGGACGAGGATCAATCTCATAATCAATCGCGGGAATAGATGCGATGCGCTCGCGAAGTTCTGCATCCTCGGGAAGTGGAGATATAGATGCAACAAGTTCATTCATGTTCTCAAATGGAAGCGGTTTACCCATGGCAACTTGCTCGACTGCAATCCTGGATTGATGTATATCTGGCAAAGGAGATCCCTCTTCGGGGCAGCATGATTGATCGCTACATAACAATGATCGCCATCTGTTGTCTGTGACCACCAAAGATTCCCGTAGCTGCATTCCATCACTTTCAATAGCGCGAGACAGGGAATCGATGACAAGCGATGCCTCATGAGAAATAGCGGGAAGATAGAAGACTGCCAATACTGCTTCGGCTCCATCTTTCTTGAGGTGCGAGATCAATAGAGCGATCTGTTCATCATCAAGCGAGGGCGGAAAATCAATTCTCATCGCCATAGAAACTGAGTCTGCTTTGACGCTAATGAGAATGATCGAGTCATCTGGCTTGAAGCCAACAACGAAAGGGATAGCCGAGAGAAGGTCATGTGGTGAGGTAAGTGTTGTCATGGGCGAAGCATGGAAAATTTGCTTGGTGCTCCATGGCACACAGTGAAAAAATGTTGAAACCCGTGAACTGTTGAGAACTACGAGATAAAGGTAGTTCGGGCCGGCCTGACCATCAGTTCCTTTTCTATTCGCTGTGTTATCGATCCATTTATTGGCGCGCTCATCGGTCCTGCGCTCCAAAACCCGTTCCAACGAACCGTCAGCGAGACTTTCTTCTCTCCAGCCGATCTATATCTGTGTTGGTTCACCATCGCTGGGTAGGGAGCGCCTGGAAACCTCGTCACCAATGTGTGTCCATCGCCAAAGTCCCAGACATATAGCGCAGTGAGATGAATCGTGATCGGGATTCGCAGTACAACGATGACCGTTGAAAAGTTTGTAGGGACGGTGGTCATGAAATTGACGGGCTCGTGAATCAATGGATCTTTGAGTGGTTGGGTGATGATTGTTCCCGTTGGCAGAAGACTTCGTACTTGATCTGAGATTTGAGAACTAGAGATAGTGCGTACTCGCGGTTTGCTTGTAACTCTAGGTCGTGGAGTAGAAACACGAGTTACCGCAGGTTTAGGTAACCACGGAATCCAAGGTTTGCGAGATATGGATGTTGAGCGGGCACGAGGTGATGTTGTGGTCGTGCTTCCTGCTTTACCTTTCTTGACCGTGATTACGACTTCTTTGCCTTCCTGGTCCGCGCTGACATCAATACATGTGTTTTCTTGACATTCAGCGTGACTGATTGGGCTGACAAGAAGAAAACCAATAACCAGAATCGCCACACGTCTCATTACGCGATGCTCGCAAAGTGAAAGAGATTTTCTTTTGGCGATACGAATTCGGTGGAAAAGTGAGGTTGTGAATTGCTAAGAGCTGAATTGCTGGTGTAATCGCTTCAAGGATTCCTTAACCGTTTTCCCATCGCTGGTACGCCACAGCGGAGGCATCGAATTAAGCAAGATCGAGCCGTAACGCTTATTGATAATCCTCGAATCCAAAATGGCCACAACCCCACGATCATCGACCGAGCGGATCAATCGGCCAGTTCCTTGCGCCAATAACAAGGCCGCTCTCGGGAGTGAAACCTGCATGAAGCCTGAGCCGCCCGCAGCGTCGGCTTCAGCCGCGCGAGCTGACATAACGGGATCATCGGGACGTGGGAAAGGAATGCGATCAATCGCCACCAATGTGCACGAAGGTCCCGGAACATCAACGCCTTGCCACA
>JBJTHB010000052.1:0-9758 GCA_046094245.1 Actinomycetota bacterium | reverse complement strand
CTTCATCTGTCTATGTCGGCTAATGGAGATTTCAATGGCGGGTACCAGATCATTAATGGTGAAAGGTTTTACGACATAGGCCATCGCACCAGCGTCACGTGCACGCTCAACCAGATCTTTCTGACTGAATGCGGTGAGTATAAGGACTGGAGAAACTTCGATGATCTTCTCTGCTGCTGATATTCCATCCAAAATGGGCATCTTCACATCGAGGATCGCAAGATCTGGTTGTAAAGATTCTGCAAGCTCGATGGCTTCTCTTCCATCGCTTGCGGCACCAACGACGTCATAACCAGCTTCGCGAAGCATTTCCACGAGATCCATCCGAATCAGAGTTTCATCTTCTGCAACAAGGATTCGATACGGGGCTGCAGTAGACGATGTCACGTGCCTCGAGTCGGATTTGAACCGACACTATGCAGTGTTTGAGACTGCCCTCTCTACCGTTGGAGTACCGAGGCGGGTGGAGTGAAAACGTATTCTAGCGATATGCGGCAGCGACGCCACCGACGGCGTCTCCCACACGGTGAACACGCATAGCGTTAGTGGAGCCAGGAATTCCCGGAGGTGATCCCGCAACGATCATGATCTGCTCACCTTTTGCAACACGTTGTGTTTCAACGAGAATCGCATCTACTTGCTTAACCATCTCATCGGTTGTGGTTACCAATGGAGTGAGAATCGGTTCGACTCCCCAGGTCAATGACATCTGATTAAAGGTGGCTGCATCTGGAGTGAGCGCCAAAATAGGAATAGGTGAGCGCAATCGTGACATCCGTCGCGCCGAATCTCCCGTTTTGGTAAATGCCGCAAGCACTTTTGCGCCAATCGTGAGGCCCACTTCTGTGGCGGCTTTAGTGATTGCGCCACCCTTAGTTTTTGGATTGTGTTGGAGAGCTGGAATGAGATGAAGCGCTTCTTGCTCGGTCTTCTCAATAATCCGCGCCATAGTTTGAACAGCTTCGATGGCGAAGGCCCCAACGCTGGTTTCGCCCGAGAGCATTAGCGCATCAGCTCCATCAAGTACTGCATTCGCACAGTCAGTTGCTTCTGCACGCGTGGGGCGTGAATTCGTAATCATCGAATCAAGCATCTGTGTTGCGACAATAACTGGCTTGGCATACTCACGAGCCAATATGACGCACCGCTTTTGCACTAGTGGAATATCTTCGATTGGCATCTCAACGCCGAGGTCCCCGCGTGCAACCATGATGGCATCAAAAGCTTCAACAATCTCCTCTAAATTAGCAACCGCTTGTGGTTTCTCAATTTTTGCGATTACCGGAAGTCGAACACCTTCTTCATCCATAATTCGATGAACATCATCAATATCTTTTGCTGAGCGAACAAAAGAGAGCGCGATGAAATCCGCGCCAGCCTTTAATCCCCAGCGTAGGTCATCGATATCTTTTTCTGACATAGCGGGAACTGAGACTGCAACTCCGGGAAGATTAATTCCTTTATTGTTGGAAACCGGACCAGGTTCGATGACTTTGGTGATGACATCGCTTCCTTTGACTTCGAGTACTTCTACTGTGACCTTTCCATCATCAATGAGGATGCGGTCACCTTTTTTGCAATCTCCAGGTAGACCTTTATAAGTCGTTCCCACTCTTTCTTTGGTGCCGGAAATTTCCTCGGTTGTGATCGTGAAAGTGTCGCCACGTTTGAGTTCGTGTGGACCATTCTCAAATCGGCCTAGCCTGATCTTGGGTCCTTGCAGATCGACCAAAATTGCAACGGGACGAGCAGCATCCGCTGCAGCTTTCCTAATTAAATTGAGACGATTTTGATGTTCTTCATAGCCACCATGAGAGAGGTTGAGGCGCGCAACGTTCATACCGGCAGCAATTAATTCAGCTGCTTTTTCTGGAGTTTCCACCGCAGGGCCCATGGTGCAGACAATTTTCGCGCGGCGCATGTTCGTACTTTATTCCATCGCTGTTCGATTAATGAAATTAGACCATCAAAGGTCGTGCAGTCGGTTCGATTGGCGCAGGAAGCTGTGTCTCCCCCATCAAATGTCGATCGACAGCTGATGCAGCGCTGCGTCCTTCGGCAATCGCCCACACAATCAATGACTGTCCGCGCCCTGCATCTCCACACACATAAACGCCATCAACATTTGTGGCATAGTCGTTATCACGTGCAATATTTCCACGTTGATCAAGAGACAATTCGAGATCTGTGACTAATTGATTCTTCTCGATTCCAGTAAAGCCCATGGCAAGAAAGACGAGATCTGCTGGAAGTTGACGTTCTGTTCCTGGAACTTTCTCAAATTTACCGTCGACAAACTTGGTCTCAACAATCTTCAATGCAGTGAGGTTTCCTTTCGCATCACCAATGAATTCCTCAGTGGAGATTGAGTACAAACGTTCGCCCGACTCTTCATGTGCGCTGCTAACTCTGTAGACCATCGGATAAGTGGGCCAGGGTTGTGAGCTCGGACGTTCATCGGTTGGACGAGGCATGATTTCGATCTGGGTGATACTTGCGGCGCCCTGACGAATTGCGGTTCCCAAACAGTCAGCACCTGTATCACCACCGCCAAGAATGATCACGTGTTTGCCATGTGCGTTAATCGGAGGTTCGCCGGGAAGTTCGTTCAGCGCTTGTTGATTACCCCAAGGAAGATATTCCATCGCTTGGTAAACACCTTTGTACTCACGACCAGGAATATTGAGATCACGCCATTGTGTAGCGCCGACCGCAAGAACGACTGCATCGTATTTTGTCCGCAATTCTGCTGCAGTTATGTCGACGCCGACATTGACTCCGGCGCGGAAGCGAGTTCCTTCGCGCTGCATCTGATTGAGGCGGCGATCCAAGACTGATTTCTCCATTTTGAATACAGGGATTCCATAACGCAACAAACCGCCGATTTTTGGTGCACGTTCGTACACAACGACTGTGTGGCCTGCACGCGTGAGTTGTTGGGCCGCGGCAAGTCCGGCCGGGCCAGAGCCAATGACTGCAACAGTCTTTCCGGTCATGCGATCTGGTTGGAGCGGTTTCACGTTTCCAGAACTGAATGCCTCTTCAATCGTGCGTAGTTCAACTTGTTTAATAGTGACTGGGTCTTGATTGATACCAAGAACGCACGCGGTCTCACAAGGAGCTGGACATAAGCGCCCAGTGAATTCTGGAAAATTGTTGGTGGCATGAAGGCGATCGATTGCATCAACTTTTTCATTGCGCCAGATTAAGTCGTTCCATTCCGGAATTAGGTTTCCGAGTGGACATCCTTGATGGCAGAAAGGAATACCGCAATCCATACACCGTCCTGCTTGCTTTTGAAGAACTCCGAATTCTTGTTCTTCATAGACCTCACGCCAATCTCTAATGCGTACATCTACGGGGCGGCGTTTGGGAGTTTCGCGTCCAGCTTTGAGGAAACCACGGGGATCAGCCATTGAGCACCTCCATGATTGCTTGTTCTGCTGAACGGCCCTCGCGCTCAGCAATGTCAATGACATTCAAAACCTTTGCATAATCGCGTGGCATAACCATGGAAATTCGCTTGACCGCACTCTCCCAATCGTCAAGAAGTTTCTGCGCCACTAACGAGCTTGTTTCCGCGTGGAACTTAGAGATGATTGAGCGCAGTTTTTCCGATTGATCCTTAGGAACGCTCAGCACGTCGACCATTTCAGTGTTAACTAAACTTGGATTGAGATCGAGAACAAAAGCGCGACCGCCTGACATGCCTGCGGCGAGATTGCGTCCTGTCTTGCCGAGAATCACCACAGTGCCACCAGTCATGTATTCACACGCGTGATCGCCAACTCCTTCTACTACTGCAGTTGCGCCAGAGTTTCGTACGCAGAAACGTTCACCAACAATTCCACGGACGAAGATCTCCCCTTTGGTTGCGCCATATCCAATGACGTTTCCAGCAATCACATTCTCTTCCGAAGCGAAGCTTGCTTTCTCATCTGGGCGAACGATTAGTCGACCGCCAGAGAGCCCTTTACCCAAATAATCATTTGTGTCGCCGTACAAGCGAATTGTGAGCCCACGCGGAATAAAGGCGCCGAGTGATTGTCCGGCGGAGCCATGGAAAGTGATGTCAATTGTGTCTTCTGGCAATCCTTCACCACCACATCGTCGCGTTATCTCTGAACCAAGCATGGTTCCAACAGTACGGTTTCCATTACTGATTGGAAGTTGAAGTCGTAGCGCTTCTTTCTTCTCGAGCGCTGGAGCAGCAAGCTCAATCAATGTGTTGTCGAGGGCTGCTGCAAGTCCATGATCTTGTGTTGTTGTGTTTCGACGAGCAGCTTTTGGGTCAACTTTGGGGAACGTGAGGATTGGAGCAAGGTCAAGTCCGCTCGCTTTCCAATGATTGATAGCCGCTGCAGTATCAAGAAGTTCTACCTGACCAATTGCTTCATCGAGAGTGCGGAAACCAAGTTTGGCGAGCCATTCACGAACTTCTTCTGCAATGTATTCGAAGAATGTTTCCACGAATTCTGGTTTACCAGTGAAACGTTTACGGAGTTCTGGATTTTGAGTTGCGACTCCGACGGGACATGTATCTAGATGGCAGACGCGCATCATTACGCAGCCAGAGACAACAAGCGGCGCAGTTGCAAAACCAAATTCTTCGGCGCCTAGTAGCGCTGCGATCACAACATCACGACCAGTCTTCATCTGGCCGTCGGTTTGCACAACGATGCGATCACGAAGTCCGTTGAGAATGAGAGTTTGTTGGGTCTCAGCTAAACCTAATTCCCATGGCGCGCCTGCATGCTTGAGAGAGGTAAGTGGTGATGCGCCAGTTCCACCATCATGGCCAGATATCAATACAACGTCAGCGTGAGCTTTGCTTACACCAGCTGCGACAGTTCCTACGCCAACTTCAGCAACTAACTTCACGTGAATACGAGCATCCTTGTTGGAATTCTTCAAATCATGAATGAGCTGGGCAAGATCTTCAATCGAGTAGATATCGTGATGAGGAGGTGGGGAAATAAGTCCTACGCCGGGAGTCGAATGACGAACTTTGGCAATCCATGGATAGACCTTGTTACCAGGAAGCTGTCCACCTTCACCTGGCTTTGCGCCCTGTGCCATTTTGATCTGAATATCGTCGGAGTTAACAAGGTATTCACTCGTGACACCGAAACGACCTGAAGCAACCTGCTTGATTGCTGAGCGTTTGGAATCTCCATTAGCTAGCGGGGTGAAACGCTCGGGATCTTCGCCACCTTCGCCGGTATTTGATTTAGCGCCAATACGGTTCATTGCGATTGCCAGAGTCTCGTGTGCTTCCTGCGAGATGGATCCATATGACATCGCACCCGTAGAGAAGCGCTTGACGATTGAAGAAACAGATTCAACTTCTTCGATTGGGACTGCAGGCCGGACGCCTTCTTTAAAGGTAAAAAGTCCACGTAAAGTCATCAGAGCACGTGATTGATTATCAATCTTGGTTGTGTAGCGCTTAAAAATGTCGTATCGCTTAGAACGAGTCGAATGCTGAAGCGCAAATACAGTTTCTGGATCAAATAAGTGTGGTTCGCCATCACGGCGCCACTGATATTCGCCGCCGATGGGAAGTCGCTTGCTTCCAGGAACTTCGCCGCCAGGAGGATAAGCGATGTGGTGGCGGGCAATTGTCTCTTCTGCGATGACATCAATTCCAACGCCGCCTAAGCGTGATGTAGTTCCGACAAAGTACTCATCAATCAGATCTTGTGAGAGTCCAATCGCTTCGAAGACTTGAGCGCCTGTATATGAAGCAATGGTCGAGATTCCCATCTTCGACATAACTTTGAGCACGCCTTTTCCAAGTGACTTAATGAGGTTCTTGACTGCTTTTTCGGGTGTGACATCAGTAATGACACCTTGGAGAACAAGATCTTCAGCTGTTTCCATCGCTAGATAAGGATTTACTGCCGCTGCTCCATATCCGATGAGTAACGCAACATGGTGAACCTCTCGCACTTCACCCGTTTCAACAACTAGTCCAACCTTGGTGCGGGTTTTTTCGCGGATGAGATGGTGATGAACTGCAGAGGTAAGCAACAGGGATGGAATAGGAGCACTTTCTGCATCTCCATCGCGATCTGAGAGCACAATGATGCGCGCGCCATCAGCAATCGCAGTTGAGACTTCGTGGCGAATCTCTTCAATTCGCTGGCGTAATCCTTCCCCGCCTTCGGCAATTGGGAACAAGCCACGCACTACATATGCTGAAAGTCCAGGATGATTGTTATCGGCATTGACGTGGATGATTTTTGCCAACTCGTCGTTGTCAATAACTGGGAAAGCAAGAGATATCTGTCGACATGAAGCTGGACCTGGATCTAGAAGATTATGTTCAGGGCCAATAGATCCGCCAAGTGAGGTGACAAGTTCCTCGCGAATCGCATCTAACGGAGGGTTCGTGACTTGTGCAAAGAGTTGCGAAAAATAATCAAAAAGTAATCGAGGCTTCGCAGAGAGAGCCGCTATCGGAGTATCTGTACCCATAGATCCAATGGGTTCAATTCCTGACTTTGCCATCGGTGTGATGATGACGCGAAGTTCTTCTTCTGTGTAGCCAAATGCGCGCTGACGTCTCAAGACTGAGGAATGTGGATAGATGATGTGTTCACGTGACGATAGATCTGAAAGTCGGACTATCCCTGCGTGTAACCATTCACCATACGGTGCGTTCTCGGCAAGGGAATTCTTAATTTCTTCATCTTCAATAATGCGGCCAGCTTCGATATCAACAAGGAACATGCGACCAGGTTGTAAACGACCTTTGCGCGCAATTCGTTCTTGCGGAATATCCAAAACACCAACTTCGCTGGCAAGGACAACTAAACCATCTTTCGTGACCCAAAAACGTGATGGGCGTAAACCATTGCGATCAAGTACTGCGCCAATTTGTTTTCCGTCAGTGAAAGTTACGCACGCCGGACCATCCCAGGATTCCATCAGCGATGCATGGAAACGATAAAAATCGCGAAGTTTTGGCGGCATGGTCTCGTGGTTCTCCCACGCTTCCGGAATCATCATCAACATGGAATGTGGAAGTGACCGACCGCCCAGATATAAGAGCTCGAGAACCTCATCGAAGGATGCGGAGTCTGAACCTGCTGGGTCGACAATTGGGAAGAGCCTCTTCAAATCTCCAGGAATGAGCTCGCTCTCAAGCAAGGCTTCTCGAGCTGCCATCCAGTTGCGATTACCGCGCACGGTATTGATCTCACCGTTATGTGCGATGAATCGATAAGGGTGGGCAAGAGGCCACGAAGGAAATGTGTTTGTAGAGAAGCGTGAATGTACAAGCGCAAGTGGGGAGACAAACTTTTCATCCGAGAGATCAGGGAAGAATTCTTCTAACTGGCCAGTAGTCAACATGCCTTTGTAGACGATGGTACGCGAGGAGAGCGATGGAAAATACACCGATAGTTCATGCTCGACTCGTTTACGGAAACAGAATGCGCGGCGATCAAGATCGAGGTCTTGGGCGCCATCATTGGTTGCAATAAAGAGTTGTTCGAAATGAGGCATAACGGAGAGCGCAGTTGCTCCCAATGAAGAGGTATTGATCGGCAGAGTTCGCCACCCGAGTATCGTGAGATTCTCTTCTTTCGCAATTGCTTCAATACGAGATTTTCCATTGAAATCTTCTGGGAGAAAAACAAGACCGGCTGCGTATTTCCCAACCTCAGGTAAGGTGAAATCTAGAACTGCTCGGAAGAATTGGTCCGGAATGCATACCAAGATTCCAGCGCCATCTCCGCTGTTGACTTCCGCACCAGACGCTCCGCGATGTTCGAGATTTCGAAGCGCAGTTAAACCTTGTTGGACAATTTCATGAGTTGCAATCTTGTTGAGAGTAGCGACCATCGCAACGCCACACGAGTCATGCTCGTTAGCAGGGTTGTATAACCCCTGAGCTTGTGGGACCGCAGAAAAAAGGGTCACAAGTCGCCTCCAACATTTGTTGCTTAGATTGAGTGTGGGACGACAATGGCCCGAAGAAGGCAGAAATCTACCAAGGAAAGAGCGCTTTTGGAGAATTAAATGCCAGAGATATGCGCGACTTGACCAACAATGGCGGTGATTGCCATTCCGAGCGCTCCCCCGAAAACAATTCTCGCAGTGGTTCTCATTAGGCTCGATCCTGCCGTCTTAGCTGAAATAACGCCCGCAAGAATCAAGCCCATGAAGGTGATTGCGACGATTGATAGGGCTTTACCTCCGAGGCTTGGAGCCAATGCGCCAAGGAGTGGAATTGCACCGCCTGCAGTAAAACTCAGTGCAGATGCAACAGCGGCTTGAAGTGGTCGAGCCTTCGTCGATTCGTGTTGGCCCAACTCGTCACGGAGATGGGCGCTCAGCGGATCATGTGCATGAAGTTCTTGGGCAACTTTTTCAGCAGTTGCGCGCGAGATACCCCGTTCCTGATAAATCTGCGTTAACTCTTCTAATTCACCTTCTGGATCGATAGCAAGATGTTCCATTTCCAATATTCGATCTGACTCTTCAATATCGTTTTGAGAGCGAACTGAGACATACTCCCCTACCGCCATCGACATAGCGCCGGCAGCGATACCAGCAAGACCTGCGGTCACCACAAAATCATTTTTCTGAGCCGACACAACACCAATCATCAACGACGCTGTCGAGACCAATCCATCATTGACGCCAAGGACTGCAGCGCGTAACCATCCCGCGCGATGCGCACGGTGATTCTCGTTCCGCTTGTGAATCTCAGCTAAGCCCATGGTCTCATTCTATGGCAGAGGCTCTTCGAGAATTGATGCGACGCAGATAAATGAGTGATGAAATTACAAGAATAATGCTCGTCCAGACGTTAAGGCGGACTCCAGAAATAAGATTAGCGTCGTCAATTCGAATGGTCTCGATAAAACCTCGACCTAATGAATAGAGCGCAACGTAGAGAGCAAAGATTGAACCAGGTGCAAGATTCAGTCGTCGAGTTTGCGTAACCAATAAGGCTGCAACAACGATGCACCATAGTGATTCGTAGAGAAATACCGGATGGTAAGTCTCAAAATTTGTGTATCCCGTTGGGCGATATCGAACTGGAATCTCCAGAGCCCATGGCGCGTCTAAGGGTCTACCGAAAAGTTCTTTATTGAACCAATTTCCCCATCGTCCAATGGCTTGCGCGACAAGCAGGCCAGGGGCTAAGGCGTCTGCAAAGAATGTAAATGAAAGGGACTTCTTGTGATGACGTCGATACGCAAGGAATGCGCCCAGGAAACCAAGAGAGATTGCTCCCCAAATTCCAAGTCCGCCTTGCCAGATATAAAAAACTTCTATCCAGTTACGCCCAGTACTGAAATACAGATTCGGAGAGGTGATGACGTGATAGATCCGTCCACCAATGATGCCCATGGGTACCGCAACGATTGCTACATCGCTCACTACTCCAGCAGCGCCGCCGAGTGCGATAAACCTCTTGTTACCGATGTAAATAGCGGCGACTACACCAAGGATGATGCATAGTGCATAGAAATGAATCGTCAGCGGACCAATCTCAAGGAGAGACTGGGATGGTGATGGAATGGAAGAGCGAATCATTGCTTCGCTGCTTCAACCGCCGCCTTAAACTCATCGAGCACGAATTCAGATCCGGAACGGTTCCAGAGTTTGCCGTTGATGAAGACGGTAGGAGTGCCCTCGACTTTGTTCTTAGCCATCGAGGAATAAACCTTCTCGACCACATCGCCATTCTTATTGTCATTGACGCAGCTTTCAAAAGTTGGACTCGTGATACCCAGGCG
>JBJTHB010000051.1:0-7420 GCA_046094245.1 Actinomycetota bacterium | reverse complement strand
GATTCACGCTCAATACTCCACGTGACGCAAAGCAACGCGGGGGACATATTTCTCTCGTTCATCCCGAAGCACAGAAGATTGCGATTGCGCTTCGTCAATATGCAAACGTGATTCCAGATTACCGAGTGCCAAGTTCCATTCGCGTCGCAATCTCACCGCTCCCCACCTCCTATACCGAGGTTTTTGATGGATTCCAACGCCTTCGCGATCTCGTCAGCACACGCCAATTTGAGAGAGTCGCAACGGGAGGCTCGCGCGTCACATGACCAATAACCATGAAGCAGCTCTCACCTATAGCTCCTATTTGAAGGTAGATGAGCTTCTTAAGCTTCAACAACCTTTATCTGAAGGGCCGGAACACGACGAACTTCTCTTCATCGTTATTCATCAAACTTATGAACTTTGGTTCAAGGAAATGATTCACGAATATAAAGCGGCTCAGAAATCTCTTGAGTCAGGGGATACCCATTACTCACTCGCCATCCTTGGCCGTATTCGAACCATCATGAAAATTTGCGTTGCTCAAATCGACATCTTGGAAACCATGACTCCGCTTCAATTCAATTCTTTCCGTGATCGCCTCGGTGCATCCAGCGGTTTTCAATCGGCACAATTCCGAGAAGTAGAAACGATCCTTGGACGACGCGATAGTCGAACCGCATCGCACCTCATGCCCGACGATCGCTCCAAAGTTGAATCGTTAATGAAATCGCCATCGCTCTGGGATAGCACATTGAAGTATGTTCATTCTCGGGGATTTTCAATCCCTAGCTCAATTCTCAATCGAGATTACTCACAGCCTTATGCAGCCAATGCAGATGTGCAGAACGCACTTCTTAATTTGCATCGTAATGATCCAGAAGCTGCGCTCGTGTGCGAACGTCTTGTTGATATCGATGAAGGCTTACAAGAATGGCGTTATCGCCACGTCAAGATGGTGGAACGCACCATAGGACACAAAACTGGAACCGGCGGTTCTAGCGGCGCTGAGTATCTTGCTTCAACTCTCTTTAAACCAGTCTTCGCTGATCTCTGGGAGATTAGAAGCAAGTTCTAATTCTTCGTGAGCTTGAGTGCCAATCCGAGTTCATCGTGGGTAGGCGCAAGACTCGAATCACGATCAAATGAGAGAGCTAGAACTTCGTCGCTAATCCAAGCTTTTCCGTTTTCGATTGCGGCACTCGACTCTTCGTCAGAATTCCACTTCACGTGGATGCGATCGCTGACATCGAAACCAGCTGCTTTACGAGCATCCTGGATTGCGCGGATAGCTTCACGGACAATTCCTTGGGCTATGAGTTCGGGAGTCAAAGTTAGGTCGAGCGCGACGCTTTCGCCAGAGTGAGAAGAGACGGCCCAACCGCTGCGTGGAGTTTCAGTAACGACGAGATCTTCTTCGAGCAGGGTTGCGGTCTTTCCATCTCCATAATTGATCTCAGTTGTTCCCTGTGCGCGGATGGTTGAGACGAGTTCTTCGGGATTTACGCTCGCAAGTGCTTTGGCGATTGCTTGTACATCTCCGCCGTATTTGGCGCCCAGGCTGCGGAAATTTGCCTTCATTGAAATATCAACGAGGCCACTTCCAGCCGATGCTAGATCAGCAAGATTTTCGACATTAAGTTCATCCGAAATCTGATCGCGAAGTTCTTGACTGAGGTTCTTCCAACCTGATGCTGCGATAAGAGCTCGGGAGAGAGGTTGGCGAATCTTGACTTGGGATTGCGCGCGAGCAGCGCGGCCAAGTTCGACCAGGCGTCGAGTAAGTGCAACATCTCTGGAAAGTTGCGCATTGATCATTGATGAATCAGCCACTGGGAAATCAGCTAGATGGACCGATTCGGGTGCATCTCCATCAACAACGCGGACCATCTTCTGCCAGACATGTTCAGTGATGAATGGAACCATCGGCGCCATCAGAAGTGTGACTGTCTTTAAGCAATGGTGAAGCGTGGTGAGAGCAGCTGCATCTCCGTCCCAAAATCTGCGTCGAGATCTGCGGACATACCAATTCGAGAGATCATCAACAAAAGTTGCGAGGGCTGTGCCAGCACCTTGCGAGTCGAAGTTGGTTAGTGCGCTATCGACAGTATTGATGAGCTGGTTAAGTTCGCTCAAAATCCAGCGATCCATAGTGGCCAGATTCGTTTGTGCACTCAATGGTTGTGGCGAATAACCCGATGCAGATGCGTAGAGAGTATGGAACGAAACTGTATTCCAATATGTAAGGAGCGTCTTTCTTACAACTTCTGAGATCGCATCATGACCCACGCGGCGTGCGCTCCAAGGGGATCCGGCGGCGAGCATGTACCAGCGAACGGCATCGGCGCCATGTTGATCCATGAGTGCCATCGGTTCGAGAACATTTCCAAGATGCTTGCTCATCTTTCGACCATCTTTATCCAAGATATGTCCGAGGCAGAGTACGGTTTTGTACGAAGATTTATCGAATACAAGTGTTCCGATTGCCATGAGCGTGTAGAACCAACCGCGAGTCTGATCAATTGCTTCGCAGATGAAATCAGCAGGGTAGGCCTCATTGAATTTCTCAACCGAGCCAGGTTTATGTGGGTAGCCCCATTGCGCAAATGGCATCGCGCCCGAGTCGTACCAGCAATCTATAACTTCAGGTGTACGAGTCATCTCATTGGAACATTGCTGACATGCAAAGGTGATTTCATCAACGTAAGGGCGATGAAGTTCGAGGTCAGAAAGATTCTTTCCAACACGTTCTTGCAGTTCGCCCCGCGAACCAAATGATTCTTCATGGCCATCAGCGCAGCGCCAGATGGGAAGTGGTGTACCCCAATAGCGATTACGTGAGAGAGCCCAATCAATATTGTTATTAAGCCAATCTCCGTAGCGACCATTCTTTATTGTTTCTGGATGCCAATCTGTGACGGCGTTCTCTCGAAGCAGAGCGTCCTTGATCTTAGTTGTGCGGATGTACCACGATGGTTGCGCGTAATAAATCAGCGGAGTGTGGCATCGCCAGCAGTGAGGATAAGTGTGCTCATATTGTTGGTGGCGGAAGAGTCGGCCAGATGTTTTGAGTTCCTTCACTAAAGGCTTATCTGCTTCCTTGAAGAAAAGACCACCGACGAGCTTCGTTGAATCTTCGAAGTGACCGTTAGGAAGAATTGGATTGACAACAGGAAGGTTATAGCGGCGGCAACTTTGTAAGTCGTCGGCGCCGAAAGCCGGGGATTGGTGAACTAAACCGGTTCCATCTTCAGTGGTGACGTAATCAGCGAGGATGACAAAGTGAGAATCGGGAATTTCCACATAGTTGAAAGGTCTTGCATAAGTCGTGCGCTCGAGGTCTTTGCCCTTCATTGTGGCGAGAACTTCGTAGCCTTCACCAAGCACCGATAACAATGGCTCAGCCACAACGAGCACTTCACTGGGATTCTCATCAGTCTGCGCAGTCTTAACAGCTACATAATCAACATCAGGATGAACTGCGATCGCAGTGTTGGAAACCAAAGTCCATGGAGTAGTGGTCCATACAAGAAGTGCTGCTCCAAGATCTTTGAGATTTCCTGATGTCACGGGGAATCGCACATAAACCGAAGGATCCTTTACGGTTTCATAGCCTTGCGCTAATTCATGGTCGGAAAGCCCAGTGCCACATCGAGGGCAATATGGCGCAACACGATGGTCTTGAACTAGGAGACCTTTCTTATGAATTTGGTCAAGTGACCACCAGACGCTCTCGATGTATTCATTAGACATCGTCCAGTAAGCCTCGTCGAAATCAACCCAGAAACCCATGCGCTCTGTCATGGCCGTGAATGCATCAACATGGCGTTGAACTGATTCACGGCATTTGTCATTGAATGCTGCGATTCCGTATTTCTCGATATCGCCCTTTCCAGAGAATCCAAGTTCTTTTTCAACTGCAATTTCGACGGGAAGTCCGTGACAATCCCATCCCGCTTTACGGATGACGTACTTACCTTTCATGGTGTGAAAACGTGGAAATACATCTTTAAACACACGCGCTTCAATGTGATGTGTTCCAGGCATTCCATTTGCCGTTGGTGGACCTTCGTAGAAAGTCCAAGGCTCACTACCGGCGCGCATCCGCACACTGGAGTGGAAGACATCTTGAGTTTGCCAGAAGGAGAGAATGTCTCGTTCGACTGCAGGAAGATCAATCGCAGGTGCGAGCGGTACATATGGCGACTTCTCGGCCATAAAAAAATCCCTCCCATAATGTGAACTTATGGAGGGGCGATCGTGATTGACCGCGGTACCACCCGCCTTGCAGCCGAAGCTGCCACTTAACCATCTTGCTGTTGGTTCTAGATGAGCCTGCGCTCATTTCTTCCAACTCACTCGTGGGTGATAGCCCAGTCAATGCGATTCATAAAGCAAGAGCCAAATTCTAACGTATCGCGGGGCGAGTGGCGTTTAGTGGCTTCTACCCTTAGCCTTCGCCGTTGTGGCATTGAAAAAGAAACTCTCATCTGCGGTCGCGAAATTGAAGAAAAAGCCAACGGCATCAAAGCCAGTGGCTAAAAAGGCTCCTGCGAAGAAAGTTGCTGCGAAGAAGGCGTCCTCGAAAAACGCCCCCGCAAAGAAAGCCCCAGCAAAGAAAGCGGCCTCAAAACCAGCGGTCGCAAAGAAAGTGCCAGTGCGTCCAACTCTTGCAAAGAAACCATTACCGAAGAAGCCAGCAGCCCAGATCATCAAGGGTGCACATAAGACCGCGCTCACTAGCAGCACTGCAAAAGGTGGCGCCACCACAATTTCAGTTTATAAACCAGAGATAGAAGCAAGTGATGTCGTAGTCGTTGAAGAGAAGCGTCTGGTTCTCCCACCGCCGATTCGCAAACCAAAACCAGGAAAGAAAGCTCCAGCGCTAAAGCCCATCAAAGCCGCACCGGCTCCGTTCGTGCATGCTGGTGAAGAGAGCTGGACTGCTACTGAACTTAAAGGTATTCGCAGCGAGCTCGCTAAAGATCTCGTACGTTTGAAGAAAGAACTTGAAGCGATTGAATCTGAAATGGATGACTTAATCGAAGCTTCAGGAGTTGGTGCTGGAGATGACCAAGCTGATGCGGGCGCTAAGACTTTCGAGCGCGAACACGAAATCTCTCTCGTCTACAACGCTCGCGACATGGTGCTTCAGACCGAACGCGCACTTGAGCGTATTGACACAAAGACTTATGGACGTTGTGAAGATTGTGGAAACGCAATTGGTAAAGCGCGTCTACAAGTTTTCCCACGCGCAACTCTTTGCATGTTATGCAAACAGAAGGAAGAGCGCCGATAACGTCGTCCCGTGCACTTCGCGCGCGACGACTTTTCATCATCATTGCTACCGCAATATTTGCGGCTGACCTCATTACGAAAAATTGGGCAGAATCGTCGCTCCAATTTCGCGAACCAATTCGCGTTATAGGCGACCTTCTCAAATTCACGTACGCAACCAACCCTGGTGCAGCCTTCAATTTCGCAACTAATGCAACTTTCGTCTTAACCTCACTCAAGTTATGTGTAGCTGCATTCATCATCTATTACATGACAAAGGCCGTTGATAGTCGATGGGCGATTGGCCTAGCACTCCTCTTTGGCGGCGTTGTTGGCAATCTATTCGATCGGGCAACGCGTGAACCTGGCAATTGGCAGGGTGAGGTGGTGGACTGGATTCAAGTGCCGAATTGGCCGGTCTTCAACATCGCTGATTCAGCAATAGTTTGTGCAGGCATCTTTATGACGATATTGACGATGCGGAATATCGCGCCTTTGCTCAACAATAGAGATGATTCCGAAGGAGGAGCGGCATGAACGATGAACGCGAACGCCGCTCCATACTTATCTCCGAAGAACACGATGGCGAGAGAGTGGATAGCGCCCTGGCCAAGATTCTCGAACTGTCACGGAGCACTGTTGCAGATTTACTCAATGCAGGCGAAGTGTTGCAAGGCAAGAAGCCGCTATCTAAATCAGATCGAGTACAACCAGGTGATCGGTTGACCGTACTGATGCCGGCGATCTTCGATCCGCTCGAATTAAAGGCAACTCCGATAGAAGAGCTCGACATTGTTTATGACGATGATGATGTCGTGGTCGTGAATAAGCCTGTTGGTTGCGCAGCACATGCAAGTCCAGGTTGGACTGGCCCGACCGTTGTGGGCGCACTCATTGCACGAGGCTATCGAATCTCCACATCAGGACCTCAAGAGCGCCAAGGAATCGTCCAACGATTAGATGCTGGAACTTCAGGCTTGATGTTGCTCGCCAAGAATGAAACTTCATATAACAACATGAAGAATCAATTTAGAAATCGAACAGTGAAAAAGGTTTATCACACTTTGGTGCAAGGGCATATTGATCCGAGCGAAGGAACGATTGACGCCCCCATTGGTCGACATCCGCGAGAGGATTATCGATTCGCGGTCGTCGCAGATGGAAAACCAAGCATTACTCATTATTCACTCATCGAGTATTACTCGAGCGCCTCTCTTCTCAGAGTCGAACTCGAGACGGGACGTACCCATCAGATTCGTGTGCATTTCAATGCGCTTCGCCACCCACTTGTTGGGGATTTGGCTTATGGCGGAGATCCAGTTCTCGCCGCTCGCCTTGAAATCAAACGGCCGTGGCTCCATGCGATAGAGCTCACCTTCAATCAACCCACCTCTGATGAGCGCATCACATTGAGCGCTCCGCTTCCCGACGACCTCAAACGCGCCCTCGAGCTTCTCGCGGTCAAGTGAGTGCGGGGGAGTAATCTCGCCGACCGTGAGCAAGGGTTTCGTTCATCTCCACGTCCATACAGAGTATTCGATGCTCGATGGCGCTGCTCGCATTGAGAAATTAGCTGAAGAAGTAGCGCGCTCGGGTGATGGTGCTATCGCGATGACCGATCACGGAAATGTATTTGGTGCATTTGATTTTTACAAGACGATGAAGAAAGCCGGCGTTAAACCAATTATCGGCATCGAAGCCTATGTAGCTCCGGAATCTCGCTTTGATAAGAAGCGTGTCAAATGGGCCGAAGGTGGCGAAGATGATGTCTCCGCAGGCGGTGCTTATACGCACATGACAATCCTTGCCGAGAATAATGTTGGGTTATCAAATCTCTTCCGACTTTCGTCTTTAGCATCACTTGAAGGTTTCTATTACAAACCCCGAATCGATCAAGAATTACTCGCCAAATATGCCCAAGGTTTGATCGCCACAACCGGTTGTCCTGGTGGAGAGATTCAGACGAGAATTCGAATGGGCGCCTATAACGAGGCTCGAGCAGCCGCAGCCACATACCGAGAGATTTTTGGGGCTGAGAATTACTTCGTCGAAATCATGGATCACGGAATTGAAATTGAAAAACGAGTCAAAGATGATCTGCTGAAGCTCGCCAAGGAATTGGGTTTGCCTTTAGTTGCGACCAATGACTTGCACTATACATATC
>JBJTHB010000050.1:0-3483 GCA_046094245.1 Actinomycetota bacterium | reverse complement strand
TCCGTGCGGCATTACCGTGCCGAACTCCCCCAGGGCTGGAAGGCAGCAAGGGTAGGCCCGCTCTAATGGGTGTGCGGGGGATCCTTTGAAAAAGTGTTAAGAGTGCTCGTTAGGTAAGGAGGTCGATATGTCACTCGCGTTGTATCGCAAATATCGCCCCTCCATTTTTGCTGACGTTATTGGCCAAGAACATGTCACCGTTCCACTTTCAAATGCTTTGGAATCTGGTCGCATTCATCATGCATATTTATTCTCTGGACCGCGCGGCTGCGGAAAGACTTCAAGTGCGCGAATCATGGCGCGATCGCTTAATTGCGAAAAAGGCCCAACTCCCAATCCATGCGGAAAGTGCCAGTCCTGCACTGATTTAGTCGCTAACGGACCTGGCTCGATTGATGTCATCGAACTTGATGCAGCGACTCACGGCCTTGTAGATGATGCCCGCGACTTACGCGATAAAGCTTTCTTTGCTCCGGTTAAATCCCAATACAAGATCTACATCATTGATGAGGCGCACCAACTTGGACCAGGTGCGGCTAATGCGCTCTTGAAAGTTGTCGAAGAACCGCCCCCACATGTTCTCTTTATCTTTGCGACGACCGAACCAGAAAAATTAATTGCCACGATTCGCTCACGTACCCACCACTACCCATTCCGTTTAGTTCCACCTGGAATCTTGGGTGAACATCTAGAAAAGGTGTGCGCCGCTGAGAATGTGAAAGTAGAAAAAGGCGTAATCCCACTTGTGGTTCGCGCATCTGGTGGATCAGTCCGTGATGCACTTTCGGTCCTCGGCCAACTCCTTGCTGGGGCTGGTAAAGATGGCGTCACTTATGAAATCGCAGTCCAACTCCTTGGCTATACCGATGGCGCGCTCCTTGATGATGCTATCGATGCGATTGGTGCGCGAGATACTGCGACGTTGTTTAAGACGATTGATGTCTTAGTTGAATCGGGTCACGATCCGCGACGTTTTGCTTTTGATTTACTGGAAAGACTCCGTGATTTGGTAATCGTCGAAGCTCTCGATGAAGGAGCAAGCTCGGTACTTCGCGGTTACCCAGAAGACCAACTCGCACGTATGCGCTCGCAAGCCTCACGAATTGGAAGCGCATCACTCAATCGCGCTGCTTCGATTGTGGCCGATGGTCTCACCCAGATGCGTGGAGCGACTCCTCCTCGACTCATTCTCGAACTTGTTGCCGGAAAGATCACGATTCCCATGGGCGATAACACCGATCTTGGTCTGCTCTCACGGATGGAACGTTTGGAAAGACAATCTGGTTTTGATGTAGCTCCTAGCGCGCCGGCAGCAAAGCAAGAAAAACCAGCGCCAAAGGCGGAAGCTAAAGTTGAAGTACCAAAAGCTGAACCGAAGAAAGCTGAAGTAATAGCCGAAAGACCTGCTGGAAACGCAGATATCGCCGCACTTCGCCGGATGTGGCCAGATGTTATTGAGAACGTAAAACGCCGCAGAAGACTTACCTGGTCACTTCTTTCAGCAAGCGCCCAAATTATTTCCGTCGACGATAAGCACATTACTTTAGGAATTGTGAATGCGGGAGCTCGAGATTCATTTATCCGCTCTGAAAGTGAAGCGATTGTGAGCGATGCTTTCTTGGAAGTAACTGGAGTCAAGCGAAAGATTGAAGTAATCGTCGATCCCTCAGTCTCACCTAACTCGGTAGCCTCAAAGACGACTCGCACCGACGAAGATCCTGATGATGAAACCCAACTCTCAGGCACTGAATTATTAATGAAAGAACTCGGCGCCCAAGTCATCGGCGAGAGCGAGAAGTAATGTACGAAGGAATTATCCAAGAGTTGATTGACGAACTCGGTCGCCTACCTGGAATTGGTCCAAAGAGCGCCCAACGCATTGCTTTTCATATCGTCCAATCCGAACGCGTTGATGTAAATCGCTTGGTGGAAGTACTTCGCTTAGTAAAAGAGCGCGTGAAGTTCTGTACCCAATGTTTTAACGTTGCCGAAGAAGAAGAGTGCAAGATCTGCCGTGATCCTCGTCGCGATCCTTCGGTTATTTGTGTTGTAGAAGAAAGCAAAGATGTTGTGGCGATTGAAAAAACTCGTGAATTCCGCGGTAAGTACCACGTACTTGGTGGCGCCATAAGTCCCATCGATGGCATCGGCCCCGAACAACTCAAGATCCGCGAACTTCTTACCCGCCTTGCTGATGAACGGATTAAAGAGATCATCATCGCCACCGACCCCAACCTCGAAGGCGAGGCGACCGCTACCTATTTAGCGCGCACCATGAAGCCACTAGGCATCAAGATCTCGCGCTTGGCATCGGGTCTTCCCGTCGGCGGAGATCTCGAATATGCCGATGAAGTGACCCTCGGTCGCGCCTTTGAAGGAAGAAGAGCTCTAGATCTCTAATACTGAGACGATGCTTGTCTCATAATTCAAGATAAACCTTCACAAATCTCTCTCCTCTGCCACCATGCCGCCATGGGTTTGATCGTCCAGAAGTTCGGCGGCTCCTCGGTCGCTGATGCCGAGAGCATCAAGCGGGTAGCTGCCCGGATCGCTGCCACCAAGCGCTCAGGCCAGAGCGTGGTCGTCGTGGTTTCTGCCATGGGCGATACCACCGATGAGTTAATTGATCTCGCAAACCAAGTTTCACCAATGCCCAACGGCCGCGAACTCGACATGTTGTTAACCGCTGGCGAGCGCATCTCAATGGCGCTTCTTGCCATGGCGATTTCAAATCTCGGACTTGAAGCTCGTTCATTTACTGGAAGCCAAGCTGGAATCATCACTACTTCTACCCACGGACGCGCTCGCGTAATTGATGTGACTCCAGGTCGTATCAAAGAAGCTCTTGATGAAGGCGCGATCGCAATCGTGGCTGGATTCCAAGGAATCGCTCAAGACACCAAAGACATCACAACTTTGGGTCGCGGAGGTTCTGACACAACTGCAGTTGCACTTGCTGCTGCGCTTGATGCTGATGTCTGTGAGATCTATACCGATGTCGACGGCGTCTTTAGCGCAGATCCCCGAATTGTTAAGGCTGCACGCAAACTCAAGAGTGTTACTTATGAAGAGATGTTAGAGCTTGCAGCATCAGGTGCAAAAGTTCTTCATCTGCGTTGTGTGGAGTATGCGCGACGCTTCAATTTACCAATTCATGTCCGTTCATCATTTTCAAATTTAGAAGGAACCTGGGTCGTCAAAGACCAACCTGAAGGAGGAAGCATGGAACAAGCAATCATCTCGGGTATCGCTCACGATAAGAGCGAAGCCAAGATCACCATCGTCGGAGTACCTGATCGCGCCGGCGTTGCTGCTCGCATCTTCCAATCCATCGCCGATGCCGACATCAACATCGACATGATCGTCCAAAATGTTTCAGCTGCTGCCACAGGTCTTACTGATATTTCATTTACCTTGCCACGCGCAGAAGGTTCACGTGCCACATCTATCGTCCAGAAGCTTCAGGGAGAAATCGGATTCCAG
>JBJTHB010000049.1:0-6982 GCA_046094245.1 Actinomycetota bacterium | reverse complement strand
ACTGGGAAAGCCGTAGAAATACAGATACGCACCCACGACATGCATCGTCGAGCCGAATACGGCATTGCAGCTCACTGGAAATATAAGTTGGGTACGGGAACTCGATCGGCAGACTCGCCCGATATGTTGTGGCTAAAGCAGCTTCATGAGTGGCAACAAGAAACGTCCGATGTTTCAGAGTTTCTTGATGCTCTCCGTTTTGATCTTCGGACACCGGAAGTTTTCGTCTTTACTCCAAAAGGTAGCGTGATCGCTCTTCCTTCAGGATCTACCCCTGTTGATTTTGCATATGCAGTCCACACTGAGGTTGGAAATCGATGCATCGGGGCGAAAGTGAATGGAAAACTGGTTTCACTTGAAGCACCTCTGTCCAATGGCGACGTGATAGAAGTGGTGACGAATAAGGGCGAAAATGCTGCGCCCAGTCGAGACTGGTTGAGTTTTGTGAAGTCGCCACGAGCGCGGTCGAAAATCAAGGCATGGTTCACAAAAGAACGTCGGGAAGAGGCTATTGATGCTGGCAAGGAATCCATAGCGCGACAAATGCGAAAAGCCGGATTGCCAATTCAAAAGATTCTCGGCGGACACACACTGTTGCAGTTGGCGCACGATTTGAATTATCCAGATATCGACGCGTTGTATGCAGCCGTAGGGGATGGGCATATCTCTGCGGCACATGTGATTGAACGACTTGAAGCCTCTCTTGGTCTCGAGGAAACACATGACACTCCCTTATTGGAAACTTTGGTTACAAACACAACGAATCGGCCATCTCGACGGAGTGCGAGTGGCATTCAGGTCGAAGGTGTGGACGATGTTCTGGTGAAGCTGGCACGGTGCTGTACGCCAGTCCCTGGGGATGCAGTCACTGGCTTCATAACGCGTGGAAATGGAGTTTCCATTCATCGAACCGATTGCGTCAATGTTGCTGATCTTAAATTCCATCAAGGAGATCGAATCGTCAAGGTGAAATGGGATCCGAATGCTAAATCGGTATTTCTCGTCAACATTCAAATTGAAGCTCTTGATCGGGCTCGATTGTTATCTGATATCACTCGAACACTGTCTGATCAACAAGTAAACATTTTGCATGCTGCCGTAAACACCACTAAGGATCAAGTGGCCATTTCTCGCTTCACCTTCGAGATGGCAGACGCATCTCACCTAGATGTGGTTCTCTCAGCCGTCAGAAGAATCGAAGGTGTGTACGACGTTTATCGCGTAACGAACAATTAAGCGGTTGTGAAATCAGCAAGACCTTTTTGAGCCTCACTTAACCACATACGACGCGCTGCTGCAGCCTCACGATGCTCCGCTGCTTTCTTAGCATCACCGGCAGCTTCAGCTTTTGCAGCTTTGGCTTCATAGTCGGCGACAGCGTTCATCAATTGATTGACCACGTCGTTTGCTCGAGCCTTCGCTCCAGGATCGCTGCGACGCCACTTCTCTTGTTCTGCTTCTTTAAGGCTCATTTCTACGACATCAACGCGTTTATCCAACGTCGCGCGCTTCTTCTTATCAATCATTCCAATTTTGGCTAGCTTGGAACGTAGATCACGGAACTTCCGACGAGCGTCATCAAGATTGTGAATGGGCAAAAGCGCCTCTATCTCGGCAACTATCGCTTCACGTTTCTCCAAATTGGCCGCCATGGATTCTCCACGTTTTTCAAGATCGTCATTTTTTGCTGCAAAGAAAGTATCTTGAGCAGTTTTAAATCTGCTCCATAACTTCGCATCATCATTCTTCTTTCCGCGGCCGGAGGCTTTCCATTCATCCATCAAAGCTTTGTAGCGACGAGCAGTAGCAACCCAATCGGTTGAATTCGCAAGCGATTCGGCCTCCGAAACTATACGTTCCTTCGCACTCTTCACTTGATTCTGCTGTTGAGAAAGCGATGCGAAATGCGTACGACGGCGCTTATCAAATTTGTTTCGCGCACCCGAGAATCTCTTCCACAGTTCGCCATCAGTTTTCTTATCCAAACGAGGCGCGGCTTTCCATTCCTCCAAAAGGGATTTCAAACGTTCGCCCGTGGCTTTCCAACTCGTGGAGTCCACTAGACCTTCAGCTTCGGCGACTAACGCCTCTTTGGCTGCGATCGCAGCGGCGCGTTTGGCAGCTTTTGCTTCAGCCTCGGCTGCCTTCTTTGCTTCATATGCTGGTCTGTGCTCGTCAATCAACGGTGGAATCTGCTCAAGAGAGCTTCGGAGTGCATCAAGATTTCCTACGCCATTGAGATGCTCAACCTGATTACGAAGTTTTTTGACTGCGTCATGCGCATCGTCAGGAACCATGGCGCCGCTGATGATGCGAGCAGCAAGTAACGCGACTTCGGATGCAACAATCTCAAATTTTCTTACGAAATACGCTAATGCCTCTTCGGCTGTCTTTCCTGGATACGAACCGACAACTTTTTCTCCATCGCCTGTTCGAACGTAGACCATTCCATTTTCATCTACTCGGCCAAATTTGGCGGGATCTCCAATGAGTGCAGCAGCTGCTGAATTAGGAAGTGTTGGATTATCGAGCGATTCCATAATGGCCTTACTTTCTCGAACGTTGCGCGCTCTGGGTGCAGAGCGTTGTGGGTTCAGCGGTTGGTGAGGGTCACACGGTACCCCCGAAGCGATTATCTGTAAAAACTCTCCGTAAAGAGCCCTCACTTGAACGGAAAAATCCGACATATTGGCAGAATCTCCCAATGATGAGGTCGGCGAAATGAGCTTATTGGTGGATCGGGTTATAGCGCCCTATTACCAAACTAATTGCTGGATCATTGCTCCTTCTGTTGGGAGCGAGTGCATACTCGTAGATCCAGGTATTGCAATCCCATCTCTCAATCCAGCGATACAAGAAGTATTGGAACGTCATTCCTTGCGAGTCGGTGGCGTTCTCATCACCCATGGTCATCTTGACCATACGTTCTCGTTGATTTCCAAAATTAAGGATTACGTTGGAGTTGATTGCTTTATTCATGAAGATGATCGAGATCTACTGACATTTCCAGAACGAGCGATGGGCCCACAAAGCCAGGCACTTGTTGCAGAACTTAAAACTGCGTCTGTCATTACTGAGGGTTTCCAAGAGCCAGATTCCACCTATGCGATTAAAGATGGTGAGCGAATCAACCTGGGCGAGATGAGCGCTGTTTTCCATCATGCTCCTGGCCATACGCCGGGGTCAGTTGTTGTCGTGATAAATGAAGAAATCGTTGTGAGTGGAGATGTGTTGTTCAAGGGCTCAATTGGACGCACAGACTTGCCGCGTGGTTCCTTGTCCGACATGGAGCGCACACTTCGTGAGAAAATTGCGACCTTACCAACTGAACTCCGAGTCCTTACTGGACACGGAGAGGAAACGTCCATTGGCGAAGAGCTACGGACAAATAGATTTCTCAAAGCAGCACAAGCGGGCAAGCTGGGGGAGGGTTAAATGGCTAGTAAATTTCAGGCCCCCAAAGGAGTATCGGAATATTTTCCTCCTCGCAGCATTCAATTTGATTATGTTTTGCGGACTCTCGTCGGACCTGCTCTTGCTGCAGGCTACGAATTAATTGAGTTACCAATCTTTGAGGATACTGAACTTTTCACTCGCGGCGTAGGCGAGAGTACCGATGTTGTCTCGAAAGAAATGTATACCTTTGAAGATCGCGGTGGTCGCTCAATAACGCTTCGTCCCGAAGGAACTGCTGGAGTCATGAGAGCAGTCATTGAACACAATCTTGATCGCGGTCAATTGCCAGTAAAACTGTTTTACCGCGGCCCATTTTTTAGAGCGGAAAGGCCTCAAGCCGGTCGCTATCGACAGTTCTATCAGTTTGGAATAGAGGCAATTGGCGTCAACGATCCTCATCTTGATGCCGAAGTGATTGCGATCGCGTACGAAGGTTATAGAAAAATTGGATTGAAGAATTTTTCGTTGCATCTCACTTCCTTAGGTGATAACCAATCGCGTGCAGCGCATCGAATGACCCTTGTGGATTACATCGATAAGTTGGATCTTGACGACGAGACTCGCAATCGAGCATCAAAAAATCCGTTACGGCTTTTCGATGATAAACGTCCGGATATCCAAGCAAAGATGGCAAAAGCTCCTGTGTTGCTTGATTTTCTCACTGATGAGAGCAGGAATGATTTTAATGAAGTTCAAGAATCACTCAGGTCGATCAATATTCCATTTGAAATTAATCCTCGAATGGTTCGTGGTTTGGATTATTACACTGGCACAACATTCGAATTTGTCCATAGCGGCTTAGGCGCACAATCCGGTATCGGTGGCGGAGGTCGCTATGACGGATTAATGGCCACCCTTGGAGGCCAAGATTTGTCAGGTATCGGATTTGGTCTTGGAATCGATCGCATTCTTCTAGCAATGGAGTCGGAAAAAATCGCTTTGCCGATTGAGAGCTACACCGACCTCTTCGTTATCTCATTAGGTGAGTCTGCTCGGAAAAGGGCCTTCATCATTGTCCAAGAATTGCGAAACCAAGGATTTGTGGTGAAACAAAGTTATGGCGATAGAGGACTTAAGGGCGCTATGAAGGCTGCCGACAAGTCAGGCGCCCGATACTCGATAGTTATTGGCGATGCAGAAATCAGCACGGGAAGCGTGGAATTGAAAGAGATGGCGACTGGAGAAGCAGTTTCGGTTACCCTTAGCGCTCTTGCTTCAACACTCGCGGAGAAGTCGCGCTAGGAGTTTGCGCTCCCTGCTTCAACTTCGCACACGCATCAGGGAAGGTTATACGTGCTTAGATCACACGGCGCAGGCGTAATCCGTTCTAGCGATATTGGCGAAACTGTCACCCTTGCAGGTTGGGTAGCACGGCGTCGAGATCATGGCGGCGTGGCGTTCATAGATCTACGTGATGCAACTGGCAACGTGCAAGTTGTCATCTCCGATGAGAAAGTTGCCGGAGCGCTGCGAGCGGAATGGTGTGTTCTCGTAAAAGGAAAGGTTGCAAGGCGACCCGCAGGTAATGAGAACCTCTCCATCCCCACAGGTGAGATTGAAGTTATCTGTGATGAGCTGGAAGTTTTGAGCGAAGCTGCCCCACTACCTTTTCCGGTCGATAGCGGTGAGACGGTTAATGTCAGCGAAGAAGTACGACTTAAGTATCGCTATTTAGATCTCAGGCGAGAAGTCCCAAGCAAGGCGTTGCGTCTCCGTTCGAAGGTGACGTCGGTTATCCGCTCTGTTATGGATGAAGAAGGTTTTCTGGAAATTGAAACACCGTATCTCACGCGATCTACCCCAGAAGGAGCTCGCGACTTCTTGGTGCCAGTACGTCTACAACCAGGATCTTGGTATGCGCTCCCGCAATCACCACAACTTTTCAAACAATTATTGATGGTCGCAGGCATGGAAAAGTACTATCAAATTGCGCGCTGTTTCCGTGATGAAGATTTCCGCGCCGACAGGCAACCAGAGTTCACGCAGCTCGACATCGAACTCTCCTTTGGCAATCAAGATGACGTAATTAAGGTTGGCGAAAAGATACTGTCAGAAGTCTTCTCGAAAGTTCTTGGTTACGACATTCCTTTGCCAATTCCACACATGACATATCACGAAGCAATGCGCAGATTTGGTTCCGATAAACCCGATTTGAGATTCGGAAACGAACTTGTTGATGTAACTGAGTTCTTCAAGGAAACGTCATTTAGGGTTTTTCAAGCTGAATTCGTAGGCGCGGTCGTAATGCCCGGTGGCGCCTCATCACCTCGGCGTGAGTTAGATGCTTGGCAGGATTGGGCAAAAGCTCGAGGTGCAAAAGGTTTGGCTTACATCTTGGTGGGCGAGGATGGAACCCTTTCGGGCCCTGTAGCGAAAAATCTTTCTGACAAGGAGAGCGCGGGCATCGCAACGAAAGTTGGCGCTGCTAATGGCGATGCAATCTTCTTTGCCGCCGGCGAGAAGAGCGCCTCACTTCATCTGCTTGGCGCAGTTAGATTAGAAATTGGCGAGCGCTGCAATCTCATTGATAAATCCGCTTGGAAATTCTTATGGGTCGTAGATGCACCTATGTTCGAAAGGACAGATGTAGGCGGCTGGACTGCCGTGCATCATCCATTCACTGGTCCAAAACCAGAATATGAGAAGACTTTTGAAAGCAATCCGGGGAGCGCGTTGGCGTATGCGTACGACATCGTCCTTAATGGAAGCGAAATTGGTGGAGGATCAATCCGTATACATAAACGTGAAGTGCAGAAAGCAGTTTTCAACGTTATTGGTTTAAGCAAAGAAGAAGCGGAGAGCAAATTCGGCTTCCTGTTGGAGGCCTTCAATTACGGGCCACCTCCTCACGGCGGTATCGCACTTGGCCTTGATCGTCTCTGTGCACTTCTTGCTGGCGCCGAATCAATTCGTGAAGTGATCGCCTTTCCTAAGACCGCCAGCGGCGGAGATCCGCTAACAGGCGCCCCAACTCCAATTACGGATGCCCAAAGAAAGGAATCCGGAGTAGATTTCAAGCCGGAGGCGAAACTATGACAGTTGAGAGTGTTTCCCGCCCAAAAGATTCGGATCGAAAGACACGAGTTCACCTCTCCTTTTACGATCGGATTAAGTTCCTTATCTTTTTTGGCATTGTTTTCTTCGTCTTGGTTTGGGCCGATATGGCGGGGGACGAAACTCTCAGTTTCGAAAAAGCTGTCGTCGATAGCGCTGGGCAAAGATGGTGGATATTCCCATTGGTTGCTATCGAAGCGCTCCGTCAGACACATTTCCTTATCTCAGAGTTAGCAGCGCCGTATCACGGTATTTGGCAGCGATATTTCTCTTTTGTTGATCGACTTGTCCACAGATTGAGCGACTGGACTCGATTCCGGTTGTCGCGTGTTATCAAATGGGCAGTCATCATCACACTTCTTTCGATTGTTTTGGGTGCGATATATAAAGAAACACCGGTTCGCGCTCTCTTCTTAGCGCCGAAGGCGTTATGGAGCGCTCTGCCAATTATTGGCCAGCTTATGTTTGCGGT
>JBJTHB010000048.1:0-2515 GCA_046094245.1 Actinomycetota bacterium | reverse complement strand
GGCAAATGCCACGCAATACATCGATGCATTCTTCTTCAACATCCATTCATGGACGGCAGATTCGTTCTCATCTGGTTTACGGATAACGAATGCGTTAATGCTCAGTGACTGGTCGCCCACGACGAGTGCGCAATGAGTTTGAAGTTTCTTCTCGCCAGGTAAGGTCAGTAAATATGCGCTATCCGAACTCTTTTCGAAATCGATATCGTGAGATTCAAGAAACTCTTCAATCGTGGCTAGTGCCATTGCTCTGGTGGACATAATTAAGCAAGGCTTCGAATATTCGAATTGCCTTTGGAAAGCACGCGATCGTAGACATCGAGAATTCCTCGTGCGGTTGCGTCCCAACCAAAGTGGGATGCATGTTCGACTGCTCCCATCGACATGAGAAGTCGGCGTTCGGGTTCCATCAAAAGGCGCGAGATCACAGCTGACCATGCGCGTGGATCATGTCCATCAACGAGGGAGCCTGAGATTCCATCAGCCACAGCGGTTCGAAGCCCACCTACAGCAGTTGCAACAACGGGAGTTCCACAAGCTTGGGCCTCAAGGGCGACAAGACCAAAAGATTCGGAATAGGAAGGAACACAGACTAAGTCGCTCGCGCGGTACCAATCAGCGAGTTGCTCGTGAGGAACGGGAGGCAAGAAATCGACCACATCATCAACGCCAAGAAACTTTGTGAGTGCTTGTAAGCGTTCTGGTTCTTGTGAACCACTTCCTGATGCTCCACCGATGATTACGGTCTTTAGTTTTGCACGCAGCATCGGCGTGTGCTTCAGCATTTCTGCAACAGCACGAATCAAAACTTCAGGTCCTTTGTGAGGTTGGATGCGACCAACAAAAGCCAACATCAGCGCATCTTCGGCAATATTCAATTTCTTTCGAGAAGTCTTCTTGCCGCCGTTAATCTTGTAGGTAGAGAGATCAACTCCCGGAGGAACCACAAAAACATTGTCAGGACATGCATCGTAAAGCGAGACCAGGCTTGCGGCTTCTGCCGAAGTATTTGCAATCAAAGCCGCTGAAGCTCCAACAACTTGCTCTTCACCAATCGCGCGGGTCTGTGGTTCGGGTTTCTCACCTTCAGCTAAAGAAAGGTTCTTAACTTTCGCCATCGTATGCATGGTGTGCACAAGTGGAATTCCGAGTCGCTCACTAATTAACCAACCAAGCTGTCCTGAGATCCAATAATGAGAGTGAAGGACATCGTAATAATTCGCTGGAAGTCGAGCTTCTTGGTGCATGAAAGATGACATCAGCGCACATATCTGGGAGGGCAGTTCATCTTTTGTGATTCCGTCATAAGGTCCAGCCTCAAGATGGCGGACCGTCACACCATCGGCAATCTCAATTTGCTCGGGTAGGCCAGATCTATTGGCGCGGGTGTAAATATCAACAGCGACTCCAGACGCAGCAATGCGTTTTGCACTCTCAACGACGTAGACATTCATTCCACCGGCATCACCAATTCCCGCTTGTTCAAGCGGTGAGGTATGAAGCATCAAGGATGCGATGCGACGTGCGTGCTTAGCCATGAGAGACGAGTTTACTCGCCCTAATTTCTCCTACAACCTGTCCATCGCCCATGACTTTTTCCCGCTCAAGATCAACGGTTATTCCTAGATGCGAAAGGCTCGCGATAGCAAGTGAGCTCGCACCTCGTTGCGAACCATCGCTCATCTTCCACACAATCGTCTCGCCGCGCGGCAATGACATGACCATTACGCCTTCAGCGCCATCTTTCACAAATAGTCCTGGAACCTTCTCCATCAATACTGTTGGCAAGCGTCCCACTCCTGAAACCATAATCGGATTATTACGACAAGCGCTCATGACTTCTTGATGGATGGATTCTGCAGAAAGTGTGAGATTTCGAATCGCTTGGGCGAGTGCACGAAGTGAAATTGCAAAGAGCGCCGCTCCACAACCATCTACTCCTACTTTGGTGATTTTCTCTCCGCTTAACTTTTCAAATTCTTTTCGAATCGCAATTTGCAGTGGATGTTCTGGAGATTTATACGTGGTGAGATCCCAGCCATTTGTGGCACAGGTTGCGAGCATGGCCGAATGCTTACCGCTGCAATTAGCAGCTAACGATGTCGGTGCTTTATCACCCCATGCAGCGCGTTCGGCCGCACCTAGAGGTTTATCAGGGGTATTGCGTAGTGCACTTTCATCTAATCCCACGGATGCAAGCGTTGAGAGCGCGACCTCTAAATGCGCTGTACTTCCAGCATGACTTGCGCATGCAAGGGCGAGTTGTGGTCCATTTACTTTCAGACCCGCGCGCAACATCGCCGAAGCCTGAAGAGATTTCACAGCTGAACGCGGATAGATAAGCTGATCAATATCGCCGATCTTCAATACTTCTTCGCCATCGGCGCCAAGAATCAGAAGGTGACCTAAGTGAACAGACTCCACCATCTCATTGCGAACTACCTCAAGGAGAACTTCTCCAGCGCTCATTATTGAGAGACTCGTGGCAAAGTCGACCAGATATGAGCTTGTAACT
>JBJTHB010000047.1:0-6636 GCA_046094245.1 Actinomycetota bacterium | reverse complement strand
GTGGTTGATCAAGCGGTACTTGCTGACGACCTTGGTCTTGATTACTTCAGTGTTGGCGAACACCACCGTGATGATTTCGCAATTTCTTCTCCCGATACTGTGCTTGCGGGTATTGCCACTCGAACCAAGAACATCATTCTTGGAACCGGTGTCACAGTTCTTTCTAGCGATGATCCAGTCCGCGTTTATCAACGATTTGCAACCATTGATGCTCTCTCAAATGGACGTGCTGAAATCACAGCCGGTCGAGGCTCCTTTATTGAGTCGTTCCCGCTTTTTGGTTATGAACTCAAAGATTATGGAGTCTTGTTTGAAGAAAAGCTCGAATTGTTAGTAGAGATTTTGAAAGAGCATGCTGTCACGTGGTCTGGCACGACTCGTGCACCGCTGCGGAACCAGGAGATATATCCGAAAACTGAACGTGGTCACATTCCATTGCGAGTGGGAGTTGGCGGAACGCCCGAATCTGTGGTTCGAGCCGCTCGATTGAATGCTAAATTAGCGATTGCAATCATCGGGGGAGATCCAGCCAGATTCGCACCTTTTTCAGATTTGTATCGAACCGCAATGAAGGAATTTGGTCATGAAATCCTGCCGATCTCAATCCACTCACCGGGTCACATCAGCGATAGCGATGAACAAGCGATTGAGGAACTGTGGCCACACTACGAAGTGATGTTTGGACGCATTGGACGTGAGCGTGGATGGGGACCAACCACAAAAGCTCACTTCATCAATGAAGTTCGTCACGGATCGTTCTATGTCGGAACTCCTGAAACTGTGGCTAAGAAGATTGCTTATGCGCTTCGTTCAGTTGGCGCGCAACGCTTTGATTTCAAGTACTCCAATGGCCCTATGGCGCATAGCAAATTAATGAAGTCAATTGAGCTTTATGCCACGCAGGTAGTCCCAATGGTCAAAGAGATTCTGGCGGTCGAAAAAGTAAGTTGAGGGTAGGCAAAACGTGAAATCACATACGCTTACGGAGTGAGTTTTGAAATCAGATCGTTTGCAAATTGGCAAGAACTTCGCCATATTCGCCTTCGTGCGCTCGAAGATAGTCCCGAGTGGTTTGTCGCGAAATTCGAAGTTGAGAACGCAAGATCACCAGAAGAATGGAGGGCAGAGTTAGAAGCTGCGCAATGGCGTTTGATTACAAAAGAAAGTGAAGACGTAGGGATGATGGCGGTGTCGAAAGCAGAGCCACTTCGAGATGCAGACTGCTGGCTATTTGGTTGCTGGATTGCGCTAGAGTTTCGGGGTCACGGAGTAATGGATTTAGTCATCGATGAGTTAGATGAAATCTGTCGAAAAGAAGGTTGGGCAAAGCAAGGTTTGGGCGTGTGGCCCAACAACGCGCGAGCTATTCGCGCCTACAAAAAATACGGATTTTACGAAGGTGGTGAACCTCGTCCGAGTCGTAGCAGGCCAGAACAGTTATACATACCTATGTTTCGTCATCTACCTAAGCGCTAGTGATACCGTGACTTTATGAAGCGCGTCATTACCCCGCTTCGCGACTTCCTTCATCGCGAATCATCAAGCGGTGCTCTCATTCTCATTGCTGCGGGGCTCGGTTTAATTGTTGCGAATTCACCGATATCAGGCGCTTATTACGATCTACTAGATACAAAGTTCCGCATCGGTGTAGACCCTATTGCGGTCGACTTGTCGGTAATGAAATTTATCAATTACGTATTGATGACGATATTCTTCTTTGTTGTTGGACTTGAGATTAAGCGAGAGCTAACAACTGGACATTTGGCGTCGAAGAAGAAAGCCTTCATGCCGTTTGTTGCTGCGCTTGGTGGAATGGCTGTTCCTGCTTGTATTTATCTGGCTATCGCTGGAAGTACTGATGCGAATGGATGGGGCGTGCCGGTTGCAACTGACATTGCATTAGCAGTCGGATTACTTGCGATGGTAGGAACGAGCGCTGTCGCTTCACTTCGGGCTTTTCTATTGGCGCTTGCTGTAATCGATGACATTGGCGCGATACTCGTTATCGCCTTCGTGTATTCATCAGGAGTTCTATTTTCTTGGCTTTTTGTAGGATTAGCAACGGTGATCGCAATTCTTCTGTTCCAAAGGGCAAAGATAACTTCCACTGCAATCTACGTTTTCATGGGTGTGGGACTTTGGTTTGCCCTTTACAAGAGCGGCGTTCATCCCACTCTTGCTGGTGTAGTTCTAGGTTTACTGACGCCGAATTTGCCTAAGAAAGATTCGGGGCTAGAGGATGAACTGGATGGCTCAGTCTCGGTGATCGAGTGGCTGGAAAACAAACTTCATCCGTGGAGTTCATTTCTCCTAGTTCCACTATTCGCATTTGCAAATACGGGCGTTGAAATTTCAAGTAAATCTATCGAGGCTGCATTTAACTCACCCATTGCATGGGGAATTTTCGCTGGTCTAGTTCTTGGAAAACCACTTGGAGTATTCGCAACCATCTACATTGCGAAGAGGATTCAGATTGGGGAAGTTCCAGAAGGGTCGCGCCCGCTCTCAATTCTTGCCACTGGAAGCGCCGCTGGAATTGGATTTACCGTCGCTATTTTCATCGCTAACTTAGCGTTCTCAGATCCTGTAACGCAGGATTTGGCGATAGTCGCAGTCATTGCTGCATCTATAGTCAGTGGTGCCTTGAGTTATGTGCTCTTCAAGTTACTTCCGAAGAACGCTTAATTCTTACCGATCCAGCCCCATACTGATTCAGCGCCGGAATGTCCTGTGAGGTAGATGTAGACCAACGCAAGGATTGCTGCGAGCGCAAGCAGAACCGAAACCAGTCTTCTAACGCGAGGTGAACCAACATTTGCACCAGATTTATCCATACGCCAACGAATAAACAATAAAGCCAATAGTGGAATGAAAGTCAGTGGAGCAATTTCGCCAAGGTCTGCATGGCGCTCAATCTCTTTATTGAGTCTCTCTTCAAAAGGTTCACCACTGGCTTTCGCGATGAACAGTGAGAGTTGTGCGATAACTGCGAGTATTAAGACCGGTCCGCCATATTTGCGAGAAAAGCTTGGCCAGTACGACATTGCTAATGCTGCAAAAGCAACAAGAGGCACCAGAACTACGGCGCCGTGAACCACCAGAGGATGGACGGGAAGATTGAAAATGAGATCAAAAGGTCCACCAAGTTCATCACCGTCATAGAGATTCATGGTGGGTAGTTTATTCCTAGATTCCGGCGGCGTGACCTTCGCACCGTGGGTCAGATCCTGCGATGTAGGTCCCATTCTCAAGGACTTCCAATAATTGAACCGATGAACCATGCCCGTAAGGGGGAAGTTCTTCAACCGTATGTCCGAGAGAAGTCAAAGATGACAAAGTTTCTTGGGGAACTCTATTTTCAATCTGCAAGACTCCATCAAAGGATTCATCTCCAGAACTATCTTTATTCTTATTGAGATGCTGCCAACGCGGCGCTTCAGCATTCTCTTGCGGTGACATTTTGAGATCTATGGCATTCACAACTAATTGGAAATTCGATTGAACTTGAATGTTAGCTCCAGGAGTTCCGCCAACGTGTGCAAGCGATCCGTCGCTTCGAGTGATAGTCCACGCGTTCAAAGTATGAGCCGGTCTCTTACCTGGAACGATGAAGTTTGGTGAGTGTTCATCGAGAGTGAATCCGGTAAGTCGATTGTTCATCAAGACTCCAGTTCCGGGGATTGCCCATGAAGCGCCGAAACCATGGAAGACGCTCTGGATCCATGAAACTGCGTTACCGTCGCGATCTGCGGCAAGAAAATAGGTGGTGTCGCTTGCTTGTTGGTTTTCTGGCGTTGGAGTGAGGTTGGCGCGCGTCACATCAATCTCCGCTGCCTTTTTCGTCACGTGATCGTGCGAAAGGATTTCAGCAACATTGACATCGACATGCTCAGGATCTCCCAGAATTCGATATCGATCAGCAAAGGCAATCTTCTTCGCTTCAACCATCACATGGATTCGTTCAGCTTCGCTCATTTCAGCAAGATTAAACTTTTCAGCAATCCGAAGTTCCTCGAGCAAAATCATTCCTTGACTCGGTGGTGGTTGGCCATGAACATAGTAATCTCGGTATTGCACCGTTAATGGTCTTATAACTCGCGTGCGATGAGATGCAAGATCATTGAGATTGAACCAAGATTCACTTGCGTCAATGAGAGCACGTGCAATTTCACCTTCGTAGAAAGCCGATCGGCCCTCGTCGGCTATGAGCGATAGCGATCTGGCCAAATTATGTTGGGTGACAATGTCGCCAATTTTGAGATCAGTCGGAATTCCCATAGTTAAGAAGACTTTTGTGTCAGGGAAATCTTTCAGATGTTTTGCAATGCGACGCACAAAACCAGTGTTTGCGGGGAAACCGGTTTCTGCATATTCGATTGCTGGCGTTAGGAGTTCTTCCATCGGAAGTAAACCAAACTCGTCATGAATTGCAAACCATGTAGAGACTAGACCTGGAACAGTTGCTGATCGATAACCATGTAGATCAATGCCATTGGGAAATTCAGAGGCGCTCGCCGCATGAGGTGCTTCACCACTGCCGTTAAATGCAAGATTCGAACGATCCGAAGCTTTGTGTGTCATAACAAAGGCATCGCCACCAAGATGAGATGCTCCAGGTTCGACGACGCACAGCACGGCGCTCATTGCAATCGCCGCGTCAGATGCCGATCCGCCCTTGCGAAGAATTTCGATTCCGGCAGAAACCGCTAACGGTTGGCTCGCGGCAGCCACACCGTTTTTCGAGTACACATTGCTGCGATGAGTGACGGGGGCCATAGAGCGAAGGGTATAAGGTCACAGCATGACTGGCACAACGATTGAGTTTCGCGATCTGTCTAAACAATATAAAGATGTCCTTGCGGTCTCCAATTTCAGCGCGCAGATTCTCTCTGGGCGAGTTACGGGATTTCTCGGCCCAAACGGAGCCGGCAAAAGTACAGCGCTGCGTTGTTTACTCGGATTGGTGAATCCCACGAGCGGCGAAGCGCTGATTAACGGCGGGCCCTATAGCGCGCTACATGATCCAATCAAGAAAGTTGGTGCCGTACTTGATAGCCGCGGATTTCATCCAGGGCTAACTGCGATGCAGAACCTCAAAGTCATGGCAAGTGCCTCGGGGACTGATTTTGCGCGAATTTCCGAAGTCTTGAAGGTAGTAGATCTTGAGGGTGCCACAAACAAGCGCACCAAAGGTTTCTCATTAGGAATGAAGCAACGTCTATCTCTCGCGATTGCGATGCTTGGAGATCCAGAGATTCTTATTCTCGATGAACCAGCGAATGGCTTAGATCCAATTGGGATCGTCTGGTTACGAGAATTCCTTCAGAAACTTGCTGCCGAAGGAAGAACTATTTTGGTCTCCTCTCACCAGCTCGCTGAAATGCAGAACACAGTTCATGATGTATTGATTATCAATAAAGGTGTTCTGGTAGCCCAAGGCACAATCGATGAGATTCGCCAAGGAAAATCTCTAGAAGAAGCTTTCTTGGATCTGACTTTAAGGAGAAGCGCGTGAAAAACCTTCTTCAATCTGAACTACGCAAACTCATCTTCCTTCGCGCTAATTGGTTGCTACTTTTGTGGAGCGGACTTTTCGCAGCATTGGGAACAGTTGCGCCGATCATGGTCCTCAACTCCGAAGACCGTGGAATGGGAATGGGCTTTTCTGGAACCAACACGCCTGAGGGAATCAATGCGGTATTTGCTAACGCTGCGGGCGGTTATCTCTTCGCGCTCATCATGGGTATTTTGATTATGACTAATGAATATCGCCATGGAACCGCGGTTGGTACATTTCTTGTGACTCCCAAGCGTTCAACCGTTCTCTATGCGAAATTGATTGCGGCAGCAATCGCAGGACTTGTTGTCCAGATCTTCTCGTATCTCATGGCAGTCTCATCTGGATTTATTGCACTTACCTTCTTCGAACCACACGCGCCCGTTCCGATGGAGTTGTTATGGAAAGTCTTGAGGGCTTCTGTTCTCTCTGGAATAGTCCTAGGGATTGTCGGAGTCGGACTGGGCGCTTTGGTGAAGAATCAAGTCGCAGCCGTCACTGGAGCGGTCATTTGGACTCTCATTGTTGAAGGCTTGGTCGTCGCATTTGTTGAGTCGGTAGGGAAGTACCTCCCTGCAGGAGCCATAACCGGCCTTGTCGATGTGGATTTTGGTGAGAATGACTTTAATTTCACGATTGATAACTACCTCACGCCAGGACCGGCAATTCTCGTTCTCTTGGCATACGCCGCGGCCTTCTCGCTTATTTCGATGCGCACGACTCTGCGTCGCGACCTAGACTAGGCGGCATGAGCAAAGAGATCTTTAGTAATTATCAAGACGATGTACGCCGAGTTGAGGAGTTCTTTCAAACCTTTGCGTTTAGCCTGGACAAAGTTCCGGCAGATGGTGGCTGGACCGCCTCTCAATGTTTAGCACATATCTGCGACGCAGAAATTTCGCTCTCACTCCGAATTCGCATGATTCTTACTAGTGAAAATTACCAATTCTCGTCTTGGGATGAAGATGCTTTTGCAGAATTAAAGAAAAATCGAGATGCGCGAGTTTCTGTCGAGACATTTAAGGTTTTACGGAAGAACAACCTTGATTTGCTTGATGGCATGAGCGATTCTCAATTAC
>JBJTHB010000046.1:0-15003 GCA_046094245.1 Actinomycetota bacterium | reverse complement strand
CCATCATTCGCACTGTATTGGCACATTGGAGAAACCCAGACGCGATTGTGAAATGTGACTCCACGCAATGTCAGCGGATCAAATAGGTGCGGCACTAGGAGAGAGATTCAAACACAACGGCAATCACATTTGCTCCTGCATCTTCTAATCCTTTAGCGCGCTCACCGATCCAACCAGCGCGACCATGTCGTGGCATCATTTCAGCGGTGGATTGGGCGCCTTGTCTTGCTGCAATCGCAGCAGCGCTTAAGCCAGAATTTATATCCACAGCCGAGTTAAGCGCTTGAATCCCCGGATGCAACGCATCGAGCAGTGTTCGCTCGCCAAGCTGCGCTTTTCCGCGTGCTGATACACCATCGAAAGCTGACTGCAGCGCTTTTTGTAGATTCACAAAAGCCGAATTCTCTTCCGCAACTGCGGTGGATGCACGAATAAACCCAGTTGCAAATAATGTTCCAAAAGTTGAAGGCGCAAATTTAGAAATCTCGCGGCCAATACCCATGAGGTCTGATTTCAAATCACCTTTAAAATTCGCAATACCTGCCCGGATTCCTTCTGCAATCTTCCCTGCGGTAATTCCAAGATCTCCATCGCCTGCTGCAGAATCCAATTCTTCGAAACGCTTGGAGTTTGACTCCAGTGCACTTGCGACTTTCTCAAGCGCTATTGCAAGCTCATTCATGCCTGAGTGAAGAAAGGAGTATGCGCCGGAGCGTTGATGTAATTAAGTAGTTCCGAATCAACGCGGATAATAGAGATAGAAGCTCCTGCCATTTCAAGGGATGTTGCGAATTCACCCACATAAGCACGAGCAACTTTGACACCATAGCCACTCAACATCTTCTTAGCGTGGCGATACATGATGTATAACTCTTCTGGCGGTGTTGCACCGAGGCTGTTCATTAAAACGCAGACTTCATCGCCAGACTTGAGTTCTAAATCTACTTTGATTGCAGAAACCAATTGCTCTGTTATCTGATCAGCAGTTTCAAGTTTGCCTTTTTTAATTCCAGGCTCACCATGAATGCCCATACCAATTTCCATCTCGCCAGGCTTAACTTCAAAAGTGGGATGTCCAACTGTGGGAAGTGTTACTGGACTTAGTGCAAGACCCATAGTGCGTGTATGCGCAGCGGCTTTGCGAGTCACAGCTACAACTTCATCAAGTGATTTTCCAGCGGCAGCTGCTGCTCCAGCAACTTTATATAAGAAGAAGATGCCAGCGATACCTCGCCTGCGTGACTCTTCACCCTTGGGTGCGGAAGCAACATCGTCAGCGCCGAGAATTGTTTCGACTCTTATGCCCTCGGCTCCTGCAAGCTCTGCTGCAAGATCAAAGTTCATAACATCTCCACCGTAGTTTCCATATATATAGAGAACACCGGCGCCAGAGTTTGCGGCTTTTGTTACAGCCAACATCTGTTCGGCAGTTGGACTCTGAAAGACATCACCAACCGCGACTCCATCAAGGAGACCCTTTCCGACATAACCTAGAAATAGCGGCAAGTGCCCAGATCCACCACCGGTGGTGATGCCAACTTTGCCAGCTACTGGTGCATCTGCCCTGACGAGCGAGTGGTTGTCACCCTCGACCGCCCGAAGCTGCGTGGGGTAGGCCGCGAGGATGCCCTCGAGCATCTCATTCACAAACTCCTTAGGTACGTTCAAAATCTTCTGCATAGCCTGAGCCTATCTCGTCGCGTTGTGACAGTTTATAACAAAATCGTCATCGAACTTCGGGGGAAATTTACAGAAACTATGGCCGTTTTTGTTAAAACCAAATATATTCATCTCAACCATTGGGGGTCAACTAGTACCGTCCCCTGAAAAGGTCCATACAACCTAGGAGTATGAATGAAGAAGACAACGAAGCTAATCGCACTTGCAGCTGCTTCTGCGATGTTGGTTACTGCCGGCACCGCCACTAGCTACGCGGCTAAGAAGCGATATGTAATCTCCGTGAAATTGATCGGCGTTGGCTGGTTCGACAACATGGATAAGGGCATCAAGGCATGGGCAAAGTCAAAGAAGATTGACGCAAGCATGGTTGGCGCAACCGATGCTTCTCCAGAGAAGCAAGCAAAGATGGTTGAAGACCTCATTGCTCAGAAAGTAACTGGAATTGGAATTGTTCCAAATGACGTTGCTTCTATCGATGGTGTTATCGCCAAGGCAAAGAAAGCTGGAATTAAAGTTGTAACTCACGAAGCTGGCGGAATCAAGAACGCAGATGCAAACATCGAAGCGTTTGAGAACGCAGCGTACGGTGCAGTTATGATGGATAACCTTGCAGCATGTATGGGTAATGCTGGTAAGTACGTCGCATTTGTCGGTACTTTGACAAACGGTAGCCACAATGAGTGGGTTGCTGGTGCGTACGAGCAAGCAAAGAAGAAGTACTCAGGAATTACACGCGTTGAAGATCCAATCGAATCCAAAGAAGATGCCGATGTTGCTTACAACAAGACGAAAGAATTGTTGAAGAAATATCCAGATCTCAAGGGCTTCGAAGGTTCATCCGCTAACGATGTAGTCGGTATCGGCCGCGCAGTTGAAGAACTTGGTCTCCAGGACAAGGTCTGCGTAATGGGAACTTCAATTCCTTCAATGACAAACAAGTTGCTTGCAACCGGAGCGATCGACAAGATCTTCTTCTGGGATTCAGCACTTGCAGGTCAAGCAATGCTCAACATGCTAGAAATCCTTAACAAAGGCCAGAAGATTAAAGCTGGCATGAACCTCAAAGTTAAGGGATACGAAAAGATCACTGTCAGCAAAACAAACCCAAAGAGCTTTAACGGCGCGGCTTGGGTTATTGTTGATAAGAACAATGCGAGTAAGTATAAGATCTAACTCGTAACCAATTCCCTCTGGGAAAAGAATGGGGCGCGGATTCCGTGCCCCATTCTTATTACAAGAACATTTAATTAGACCCGAGATACAGGTAGATTGGCGCTATGGTGAAAATCGACACCTCTGAGTACAGCGTAAACCGCATAGTTAAGAGTTTTGGTGGTGCACGTGCCTTATCTGATGTCTCAATGTCTGTTTCGTCGGGCGAAGTTCATTGTCTTGCAGGTGAAAACGGATCAGGAAAGTCAACTCTAATCAAAATTATGTCGGGAGTTCACGCTCCTGATTCAGGCATTATTAACCTAGCTGGTAAAGAATTCTCCTCACTTTCACCTCGCGAAGCCGTTCAAGAAGGCATACAAGTAATTTTCCAAGATTTCTCTCTTCTCCCTAATCTCTCTGTCGCCGAGAACATTGCGCTCCCAACTCGCATTTTGAACCAGACAAAAATAATTAGTAAGCGTGAAACAAAGAAGATTGCAGCCGATGCTCTCAATTTAATTGGTGTAGATATGGATATCAGCGCACCAGTTGCGGAGATATCGATTGCATCAAAACAGCTCATTGCTATTGCTCGTGCCACAAATCTTGGCGTCAAGATGTTGTTTATGGATGAGCCCACAACTGCTCTGACACGTAAAGAGATAAATAAGCTTTTTGAAGTTGTGGCCCAACTCAAAGCAAAAGGTGTCGCTACTGTTTTTGTAAGCCATAAAATCGATGAAATCCAAGAAATATGTAACACAATTACTGTTTTGCGTAATGGTGAAGTAGTCGAAGATGGATTGATGAAGAATTACACTGCGAAAGAAATCTCTAAAGCGATGACGGGGCAGGATGTGTCAACAACAAGAATTGCTCCGAAAATGGATAAGAAAGCAGCTTCTGTTTTAGATGTTAAGAATCTGAATTCAACGCACACCTTTGAGAATGTTTCTTTTTCTGTCGCCAAAGGTGAAATTTTGGGAATCACGGGATTGCTCGGATCGGGTAGGACAGAACTTGCTGAGGCTATCTTTGGCAAATATCCGATTGATTCAGGTGAGGTGTTTGTAGATGGAAAGAAAATTGAACTGAATTCTTCCGAAGCGGCGCTCAAAGCAGGTATTGGATACGTACCACCCGATCGACTGACTCAGGGCCTATTCCTTGAGCAGTCGATATTGCGAAATCTTGTCGCCGTCGGAATTGACTCTTATAAGAGTGGTCTGGGCACTTTGGCACCTAGAAAACTTTCTGAAGTCGGAGGCCGTTGGATAACTGATCTACGGATAAAGACCAAGAACCCAACAAATCCCGTTACTTCTCTTTCAGGGGGTAATCAGCAACGCGTAGTTCTGGCGAAGTGGTTTGCAATGAACCCACATCTGATGATTTTGAACGGTCCAACGGTCGGTGTTGATGTCGGATCAAAGCGTGAAATTCTAGAAATCATTAAAGACCGAGCAATTGAAGGGATGGCTTTTGTTGTGATTTCCGATGATATTCCGGAGCTCATTCAGATTTGTCATCGAGTTCTAGTTATCAAGAATGGTCGAATTTCCAAAGAGTTTGTGGAAAGCGAACTTAAGGAAAGTGCTTTGTATAAGGAGCTCAATTGAGAATCAACATTAAGAAACTCCTGCGGCGTAATGAGACAGTACTCATTTTCGCAATCATCGTGTTTTCCCTCGTCATTAGCTCAAAAAGCCCAGAATTCTTCACTCTCGCTAACCTCTTTGACATTTTGCGTTCTTCGTTTGTCCAACTCCTATTCGCACTCGGTGTGCTGATTGTGATCATCAGCGGCGGTATTGATGTCTCATTCCCAATAGTCGGAATTTTTGCTGGCTACACCGCAGTAGTAATAATGCAGAAACTTGAACTCAATGGCGAAAGTTTGCTAATTCCCATCGCATTGGCCATTCTGATAGGTGTCCTATTAGGCGGATTTAATGCCATTGCTATTGCTGGTTTTGGAATCCCAACTCTAATCACTACGTTGGGTACTGCGGGAGTCTTCCGCGGAGTCATGCTCTCCTTCGTCGGAGCTTCATTCATAAGCGATATTCCTGTTGGTCTTGATAAATTCTCCACAGCAGACCTCATCAAATTTGAGTCTGATGCCGGTACCTTAGTTCGCCTTCATGTGCTTGTAATTCCCATCGCAATCATCACAGTTCTAGTTTCTTTGATGTTAAGTCGTACATTTTTTGGTCGATCCATTTACGCTCTTGGTGGTGGAGTTGAGTCCACGAGAAGGCTTGGCATTTCAGTTAAACGCACCCAAACTAAGATTTATATGTTGGTCGGAGGCCTTTCAGGCTTAGCCGGAATTCTCTATGTATCGCTGCAACGCAAAGCGAACCCATATGATCTTGCGGGTTCTGAGCTTGATGTAATTGCGGCAGTAGTGCTGGGCGGTGCCAGCATCATGGGCGGTTATGGAACTGTCTTTGGTACCGTACTGGGAGTTTTATTTATTAATATGATAAAAAATAATTTAGTCCTCCTCGGTGTGAATAGTTCCTGGCAGCGTGCAGCGGTGGGTGTGTTACTTGTTATCGGTATAACAATCCAAGCAATCAGCGAGAACCGTAAAGCGCGGCAACGTCGTGCTGCGACCGAAGTGGAGGCGTAATGTCTAATAGCAATCCACTACAGCGATTCACAAGTTCAGGGCTTTTATCTGATCGTAAAGTCACTCAATTAATGATCTTCACAGCTTTGATCTTCGTTCTCTTCTCTTACTTCTCATCCGACATTTTCTTTAGCCGAGATAACTTTCAATCAATGGCATACCAAGTTCCAGAAGTTGCGATACTTTCGATTGCAGTCATGCTCTCAATGTTGACCGGTGGAATTGATCTTTCGATTGTTGGAATCTCAAATGCTGCCGCTCTTGTAGCCGCCTACTTTATGACCAAGAACATGACGGAAGATGGCAAGATATCCAATAAGTGGATCGCAATTTCCTGTCTTTTGGGAATCTTTGTCGGTTTGATTTGCGGAGCGATAAATTCAATTCTAATTTCAATTTTGAACATCACCCCGATTCTTGCGACGCTAGCGACGATGACGTTTTATAACGGAGTGGCTATAGGAATCACCAACGGTGAATCAATTTCAAGTCTCCCCGAACAATTTGTTCGAATTGGAAATGGCACATTTTTTGGTATTCCATCTCCTTTTGTATTAATGGTAATTATCGCGATTTTTGTTGGATACCTCGTAAATCGAACAAGCCTTGGTCTAAAAGTCTTTCTGATCGGAACTAATCGCAAAGCAGCCCAGTACAGCGTTATGGGCGATAGAAAAGTTATTGCTTGGACTTATATTTTGTCAGGATTCTTATCTTCACTCGCAGGCTTGATCATCGCAGCTCGGACTTCTGCAGCCAGCCCGGATTTTGGTAATTCCTATATCTTGCTCGCAATCGTAATTGTTGTACTAGGTGGAGTTAATCCGATGGGCGGTTTCGGAACAGTCACTGGCGTAATCCTGGCGACGATAGTTCTTCAAATGGTTGCATCGGGATTCAATGCACTGAGATTTAGCCAATTCCTCTATCTTGCAGCGCAGGGTGGGGTACTCGTTCTAGTCATGATGTTAAACGTAATCCTCGAGCGTTTACGATTATCCAAATCTATTAATAAGTCGGTAGGTAACAAATGAATCTAGTTCAAAGGCTTGAAAAGTATTGTTTAACGCCAGCGCTCGCCGGCTTCGAGGATGAGATGATCTCAAATCTCAAATCAGACCTACAAGACAGCGTTGATGAGCTAAGAGTTGATGCTCTAGGCAACGTTATAGCTACTATCAAGGGTAAGAGTAAGAATGCTTCAAGTTTGATGGTTTTTGCTCATACTGACTCACTTGGAATGATTGTCAAAGGGATTCAAGGTGATGGATTCATCCAGATTGAGCGTGTAGGAGGAGTTCCCGAAAGAATCCTTCCTGCTACAAATGTAATTCTTCGAGTCTCTCCAGGAAAATATATAAATGGAGTCATTGGGTTTGTATCGCATCACTTAACACCACCTGACGAGAAATATAAAGTGAAGACAATAGACCAATGTTACGTAGATATTGGAGCAACGAATGCGAAGGAGGTAGAGGCTGCTGGAGTAAAAATTGGCACTCCAGTTCTGTATCGGCCAAGCTTCGAGCATCTGTTAAATAATCGTGTAGCCGCTACTTCAATTGATGATCGTGGGGGATGCGCGCTCCTTGTTGAGATTGCACAATATTTCAGTAAGAACAAACCTGAAATGGATCTCCATATCGTCGGTACCGTTCAGGAAGAATTTAATTTACGCGGTGCTATGGTCGCTGCGCAGCAAATTAATCCAACAGCTGCAATCGCGATTGATCTTGTTGCGGCATCTGATACTCCAGATATTCATGGAGGTAATGCGGTCACTGTTGGAGCGGGACCAGTAATAGGGACTTACACATTTCATGGTCGCGGCACACTCAATGGCTTGATTCCACATCCTGCAATGGTTGCTCTGATCGAGAACGCAGCCGCAAAGAAAAATATTTCCCTTCAGCGTCACGCAACCATGGGACTTCTCACTGATGCTTCATACGTTCAGCTTGTCGGTAAAGGCGTTGCTTGCGTTGACCTGGCCTGGCCAACTCGGTACACACACTCGGGAATCGAAAGTTGTTCTTTAGAAGATCTAGAGGGATTGCGCGCTCTATTGATTGAGGCAATCTCAACATTCCCGGCTAAAGAAAGTTTTGCGCGCGGATGACACGAAACATATTGCTTGGAATCGATATTGGTACATATGAATCAAAGGGAATTCTTACAACTGCGGAAGGTGAAGTTATAGCTCAAGCAGCGATTCCTCATAAGTTGCTATTTCCACGAGCTGGTTGGGCAGAGCATGATCCTGAACTAACGTGGTGGGGAGATTTCTGTAATCTCACAAAGCAATTACTACAAACGCCTGGCGTAAGCCCTAGCGATATCAAAGGAGTTGGAGTAAGCGCTATCGGGCCAGATGTTCTTCCCATTGATGAAAATTTCAATCCTCTTCGTATGGGTATCTTGTATGGAGTTGATACGAGAGCAGTGGATGAAATTGATGAGCTCAATGCACAATTTGGCGAAGAAACAATTTTCCATGCGACTGCGAATTGTTTGTCGTCTCAAGCAACAGGTCCAAAAATATTATGGATTAAGAAGAATGAACCCGAGGTATATAAGAAAGCTCGTTGGTTTGTTGATGCCACTACATTTATTGTTGCTCGCTTAACTTCAAGAGTGGTCATTGATCATTTCTCTGCAGGCTGTATGGTTCCCATGTACGATCCATGGACGCATCAGTGGAGCGATAAATACTGCAAGGATTACATCAACCTAGATCAACTTCCAGAAATCTTATGGAGTCATGAACTTGCTGGACACGTTACTGCAAAAGCTTCAGAACAAACTGGGCTAGCAGTCGGAACTCCGGTTTCTGTCGGAACGATCGATGCCGGGGCAGAAGCGTTGAGTGTTGGTGTCACAAAGCCTGGCGAATTGATGATGATGTACGGCTCAACTATCTTTATGATTCAAGTAACTGACAATAATCAAGCGCGAGAAAAAAGATTATGGGCTGGCCCTTATCTGTTCCCGGAAACGTGGTGCTTACTTGCAGGAATGGCGACCAGCGGATCTCTCACCAGATGGTTCCGCGATAACTTTGCACGAGACCTCGTATCGCAGGAGGAATCCGGAGGTTCTCCGGCGTACTCAGAATTAGTTCTTGAAGCAAAGGCGACCCCACCTGGTTCCGAAGGCGTGATTGTTTTACCTTATTTCAGCGGCGAACGAACTCCTGTCATGGATCCTCGAGCCAAAGGAATGATCTTTGGTTTAAGTCTCACTCATACGCGTGGACATTTATTCCGCGCAACGCTTGAAGGAATGGGACATGGTGTGAAGCAGCATGTTGATCTCTTCACCGATATTGGAGCTCGACCACACACGATTAAATCAGTGGGCGGTGGAACAAAGAATGAGGTGTGGCTACAGGCTGTAAGTGATATCTCGGGAGTGCCCCAGGAAGTTGCACCTCTTACTTTTGGTGCATCGTATGGAGATGCGCTACTGGCCGGTGTTGCTGTTGGTTTGGTCTCAAGTCCAGAGGAGATTCGAGTCTGGCAAGGAGCGCCACGTACGGTTACCCCGAATACGGACCTTGCTCCGGTCTATGCACCACTTAGTGAGATTTATTCAAAATTGTATAACGCCACAAAAGAGCAGATGCATAAACTCCACGAACTAGATTATTAACTCAAGGATTGAGCATTACTCGATAACTCGGCGATGATGTCGCGCGACGGAATGCTGCAGCTGCTTCATTGATGGGATATGCGACATCAATAAGTGGTGACAAATCAACTTGTCCGTGAGCAATCATTTCTGTAGCTACGGCATGATCTTGACGATCAGCACTCACAACTCCAACAGCAGAAGTTTCTTTGTTATGCATGACGTTAGGATCAATTGCAAATGGGGTAACGGGATGCGCTGAGGCGAAGAGACAGATCTTTCCTCGATTATTCAAGACATCAAGAGCATCTTGATTTACCGCGTCGCTTCCATAGGCAGTTATCGCATGATCTACGCCGCCCAAAAACGCATCTTTGATTCGAGTCCGAATATTTCCATCGGAAGCGAAAGTTAGGTCTGCGCCCAGATTTCGAGCTTTTTCCAGACGTGATTCGTTGACATCAACGACTGCAACTCGTAACCCTGATTTTTTAAGGACGATGAGGTTCATAAGGCCCATGGTTCCTGCGCCGAAGACGACTGCGGTATCGCCAAGTTTGGCGTCAAGTAAACGAGCGGCATGAATTGCACACGAGAGCGGTTCGGCTAAAGCAGCCTCATCCCAGTTAGCGCTACCGACGGGAAATACTCCATCGCTGCGATGGACTTTATATTCGGCAAATCCACCAGGACCAAAATGTCCACCCTTCAAAGAGAAGTTAAGAAAGTGTTCTGCGCAACCTTTATCTTGTCCACGCAAACACGCACGGCAAGTTCCGCAAGCGGAAGAACCCATCGTTACTCGATCGCCAACCTTTACATTAGTTACAAGTTCACCAATCGCTGCAATTTCGCCTGCATTTTCGTGACCACCTAAGAATGGATAATCTGCTTTGGCTTGTCCGGTATAGATTCGTTGTTCCCAGGTACATAAGCCGGCAGATTTAATTTTCAAAAGCACATCTCGTGGTCCAATAACTGGCATTGGTACTTCAAGAACGTCGACTTTGTTAACCGCCGTGATTACTGCAGCTTTCATTGTTGTTGACATCATCCCTCTACTATCGCGAGTGCTTTTTCGGTACTAGAATTCTCGTGAACAATTGCTCGTATTGCTTTGATGAATTTTGCTGGACTTGGATGCTGGACGACATTCCTTCCATAGACCACACCTGAGGCTCCAACATCCATCGCAATTCTGGTCCGCTCAAGAAGTTCACGGGGGGTGACTTGACCTCCGCCACGCACCAAAACTGGAACACCCGAAGCTATTTCTACTACTTGACCAAAGTCGCTCATCGGGGTTGTGGCGTCAACTTTGATGATGTCTGCACCTAGTTCCACAGCTTGGCGAACAAGTGACGCGATCTTATGAACATCACCAACCGAAGCGGATCCAGCTCCCGGCTTTGCGGTCATGACTAATGGTTCAACCATGAGCGGAATACGTAATTTCTTACATTTTGCCGCGGCTATTTGGATGTTTTGAATGCACTGTTCCTGAAGACGGGAATTTTCATCGAGGTTGAGGAGATTGAGTACCACGCACGCTATTTGAGGGTTATCAGCAAATTCGATGGTTGAGATATCTGCCGTATCCCATGCATAGTCAATGTCGCGTGCTTCATAGACATTTGTGACATCAAGTCTAAGAGCGATGGCTACTTTAGGCTTATTTTTGAGTGAGTTAAATATCTTCAAACCACCAGGATTCACCTGAATCACATCTGGCTTGCCTGCCAAGATGTTTGGCATGGCCTTCTTCAAATCTTCAATTCCTTTGGAGAATCCTCGGTCACCAAACACTCCGAGATCCAGCGCAATATTGATGCATTTCTTGGATTTTGCATTGAACATCGAACTTCGCTTGTTACTCAATTAGATCAACTCCTGCTCGATCGGCCATAACTTTAACGATGGCTGAAGCATTGAGCTCACCCATTCCTTTCGCCACGCCTTCAATGGCAAGATCTTCGGTGAATACTGCGGACGAAGCAGTGACTCCGAATCTTTCCGCAAATGCTTGAATGAGGCGTGCATCTTTGAGCATTAGCTTTAAAGGAAAGTTAACTTCGTAATCTCCTTGAATCACACCTGCACCAACTCCGGCATAAATTGGAGTTTTGAAGTCAGCAACAGCGGCTACGCCAAGAACTTTGCGTAGGTCGAGTCCAGCTCGCTTTGCTAATGTAAGTGCTTCACCAATTGAAACCAATTGGGAAGCAACAAGAAGATTTCCAACCAACTTCATCATTGCGCCGTTGCCACCTTTACCCATGTAGTGGGTGGTCTCACTTATTGGTTCAAGAACCAGCAGGCTCTTCTTATAGGTTTCCTCCGAACCGCCAATCACAATCCAAAGCCCACCATCGCGTGCTTCACCTTTTGTTCCAAAAACGGGAGCATCAAGAAATTCGACGCCATTCGCTTCGTAGATAGCCCGTTCAGCTGCACTTGTTTCAGGATCAATCGTTGAAAGGTCAATAGCGATAGTGCCAAGCTTTACCTTTTCGGCTAGTTTCAAACCGCCGGTAATGAGATCGCTAATAGCGACATCATCTGCCAAGCAGTACATAAAGAAATCCGCATCAGAAAGCAGTTCTTGGGGTTGTGATACTGGTTTTGCACCAATTCTTTCAATCTCTTTAAGCTTAGATTCCGTTCGATTCCAGACTCGCACCTCATGCCCAGCTTTGACGAGGTTTGCGACCATTCCCGAACCCATGATTCCAAGTCCGATGAAACTCACTCTTGCCATTGTGACCCTTTCTTATCTGACCGCGTTTGCTGCTGAAACTAAATCAATGACCCGTTTTGGATCGACTGGATTAAATGTCTTACCATCAATTTTCATGGCACTTCCTGAGATCACTCCATCTGCAACTTGAAGAGTCTTAGCAATATTTTCAGCGTTGACACCAGTGTTGGCAAAAATCGGAACGCTCTTTACAACTGATTTCGCAGCCAAGACATCGCTCTCACTGTAAGGAACTCCTGCCACAGGACCAGAAATCAAAATTGCATCAAAGCCAAAGTACTCGGCAGCCTTCGCGCGTTGTTGGACGGTGCGCTGCTCAAGAGCAGATGCGAATTCTGGGACGATGTTTGTGAAGAGTGCAATGTGGTCGGCTTTAAGACGGGTTCGCGTTTGGGCGACTAGTGCAGGATCTGGCGCGAGCATGCCCATATCCGTTGCAAAAGATCCACACATCACTTCGCGAACAAATGAGGCGCCGCAACTAGAAGCAGCTTCGATTGATGCAATGGGATCCCATAGCAAGTTAACGCCGTAAGGTATTTTGATTTGATCGTGAACTGCTCCGACCAGAAAAGTAGTCCAAGCTCCAACTTCAGAATTCAATTTAGTTGTGTAGGGAAGATCTGACTCATTACAGAAAAGAAGTCCATCGATTCCACCGTCTTGCAACGCTTTAATGTCCGACTTAACAGCATTTATGATGGCTGAAAGGTTTGGCTTTGATGTTGCTTGTGGTTGACCGGGTGATGCAGGAAGGTGAACCATTCCAATGATGGGTTTTGAAGCTTTAAATATTGAACTCAAAGGAATTGCCATGTGTTCTGCCCTTTCGAAGAGCACAAATCCTAACACATATTTTGTAACAAAATGTTAAGAGCTAGGAGAGAGAACCTCGACCGAACTCCCGAATTCTTTGGTGTACAAATTGTGGCCATCAGTAGACGTGATGATTTCATCGATGAGTTCGACACCACCCACATGATAGTTCGCATTAATTCGACACTTTGAAGGATCTGCCAGCACCATAACTTCTTCGGTTCGTTCCACCATAACTCGATTTAGATCAGCAATCACCTGATCAAATTCCGTGAGACCGCCCCGTTTAGAAATGCCACCAGTCCCAATGACCGTTCTTGTCGCATAGAAACGAGAGAGCACTTCTTGGGCAACAACACCAGTTTGAGCAAGATCTGCGGTGGCAACGACGCCGCCAGTGCTAATCACTTTTACTCCTCGTGATGCCAATACTGATGCATGAGGTAATGACGGAGTTATTACTGTTAGATCAAGATTTGAAGGCAGAAACTGTGCAAACACAGCGGTGGTTGAGCCAGTGCCAAGAAAAATAACTTCGCCCTTTTCAATGAGCGATGCCGCATATTGTCCGATTTGGGCTTTAGCGGCGCTTTGATCCTGTGCGCGCGGATTTGTGAGGATGTCTTTTGCATTTGTGATTTGGGCAGAAGCGCCACCGCGAGTGGTGGTGAGGTGTCCAGCATCTTCGAGTATGCGTACATCGCGACGAATGGTCATTGATGAGACGCCAAGTTCATCAGCCAAACTCAAGTAATCAACAGCAGATTCAGCAGCAACCCGCTCGAGAATTTTCTGATGGCGTTCAACCGAAAGCAAACGTCGTGTCATGATTTAGAAAATGCTTCAGATGGCCGATTTATTGTTTTCGCCAGAAAACAGTGCTCGACCCTGATAGACCGTCAAAGGATTTGCAAGGAGATCATCAAGCATTCCAAGAAAAGCCTTTACGTGGGGAGTTTCCAAATGTGATTTAAACGCTGCTTCATCAGCATAAACTTCAATATTCATAAACACTCCAGGGCGATCGATAAGCTCATGGACGGCATAACTTTTAACACCAGACTCTTTCCAAGATTCAGATGCGCCATTGTGAAGTTGTTTACGAAGTTCATCGGCTTTACCTGATTTAGCTTCAAATATTGCTGTAACGATCATTTTTCTCCCATCGCAAATATGCTCCAAAGGTAGCCACAAAACGCTTCAATTCCAAGAGATGCGGCAGGATCAATGAAGAGAGCTATCAGGTGATCCCACTTTCAAATCCGTAAAACAAAGTTCTAGCCCTGATCGCAATGGGCTGCAGCAGAAGATTCCGACCTTCCAGTTTCTTGCTGGATCTAATGGCGCTAAACGTACGAATTGCCAATCACCTTCGCACTTGGCGCGAATAGTTAGAGCATCGCCTGAGCGACTGAAGCGCAGCTGCACCACTTTATCCATCCAGGTAGGAACGGGTGCAACCGACCAATCAGATACATCACGAGTGACTACTGCTCCAAGTTGAGGAAGTCCATCTGCAAATTCGACTCCAGCTTTTATCCAGTGGGTTTCATCGGAGTACACAATGAGTCCAGCATGATCAAATTGATGGCGATAATCCAGGATCCAACTTGCTTCAATAGATGTTTCATTTGAAAAATCATTGAGAAGAGCGTGCCCTGAATTGTAAACAAAACCATAGGAAGTCTTCTGCCAGAAATCACTCTTTTCTTTAGCCGCAACCACAAAGCCTTTCGAAGTTATCTCACTTGAAATGGGCGGGTTGAGCCAATCGCCTTTATCAATCTGGACTTTTTCCATTTTCACTCTTTCGTCAGAGTTATGATTGTTATCTAAGATCGGTCAAATGTAAATGGGATATCAGACTTTTCTTTGGTCGAGGAAATCAATGACTCAACTGAGGAAGGTGGCAAGTCAGAGTGTTGCACCGGCTCACCACCTACACTTCCCACATGCGCGGCTCCATCGCACTCGTTGGCTCGGGTGAGTTCCTTCCCATCATGGCCGACTTCGAAAAATCTCTAATCGAAGATGGCATTAAAAACGGAAAGAAACCGATCTACGTCCAAATCCCCACCGCCGCAGGACAAGAAAGCCCCGAACGCCTGAAATATTGGGAAGAACTCGGCAAGAGACAAGCCGAACTCCTACAAATCGAACAACGATTCCTTCCTATCTTTAATCGCAACGATGCTGAAAATGCAGAATTCGCAAACCACATTAATGATGCCGCACTTATCTATATGTCAGGCGGCGACCCCCATCATCTCGCTACATCATTGCGCGATACCCCAACCTGGCGAGCAATCGAAACCGCCTTCAACAC
>JBJTHB010000045.1:0-3903 GCA_046094245.1 Actinomycetota bacterium | reverse complement strand
TCAAGGCGTGATTCAGATACGCACGAATAATTAATCTGCGTGGTTTCTCACCCTTTTCGCGCCTCGCAAGAGCGGGTTTCTCCTGAACTTTTACCCCTTTGCTACCTAAAATCACACCCGTGATTCGCTTTGAGAACGTTACGAAGGTCTACGCAAAGACCGATCGACCCGCGTTGGATAACGTGAGTATTGATATTGAAAAAGGCGAATTTGTTTTTCTCGTTGGACTTTCGGGTTCAGGTAAATCAACTTTCCTTCGATTGGTTTTACGTGAAGAGAGGCCGACCTCTGGAAGGATTCATGTAGCTGGAAAAGACCTCGGCACGCTCTCTAATTGGAAAGTTCCAGAGCTGCGTCGACAAGTTGGTACGGTCTTTCAAGATTTCCGTTTGTTGCCCAATAAGACGGTTGCCGAAAATGTCGCCTTCACACTTCACGTTCTTGGATTCTCGAAGAAAGAAATTGCGCGCGAAGTTCCAGAAGTGCTTGAGTTGGTTGGTCTTGAGGATAAAGCTGATCGTAAGCCTGGAGAGCTCTCGGGTGGCGAACAACAAAGAGTTGCAATTGCTCGCGCTTATGTAAGTAACCCTGCAATCCTCATCGCGGATGAGCCGACTGGAAACCTTGATCCTGCAACTTCCGTCGGAATCATGAAGCTTCTTGACCGTATTAACCGCGAAGGAACTACCGTGGTTATGGCAACGCACGATGCAGGAATCGTCGACCAGATGAGAAAGCGCGTCATTGAGCTTGATAAGGGTCTTGTTATCCGCGATCAAGTTCGCGGCGTATACGGATACACGGGGTAATCATGAGAGCGCGATTTATTCTGAGTGAAGTTGGCATTGGACTTCGGCGAAATCTGACGATGACCTTTGCCGTGGTCATTACCGTTGCGATCTCACTATCGCTATTGGGAATTGGTTTGCTCTCAAATGCTCAAGTCCGCGTTATGAAAGATTATTGGTACGACAAGATTGAAGTTTCCGTATACCTCTGCGGATCTCTTTCGGATTCTCCGTCATGTTCGGGCGGAATGATTACACCTGCGCAACGTCTAGAGATTCAGAGTGATCTTGAGGAGTTGCCCGTGGTTGAGACTGTTTATTATGAATCTCAATCGGAAGCTTTCGAGCGTTTTCAAGAGCGATTTGAAGATTCTGCAATTTCGCAAAATGTCACTGCAGATCAACTTCCAGAATCATTCCGAGTAAAACTCAAAGATCCAACGCAGTTCGCTGTTGTGCAGAGCGCGTTCTCAGGTCGCCCGGGCGTTGATGTCGTACAAGATCAACGATCAATTCTGGAGAAATTCTTTAGGCTTCTCAACGTCCTTCGTGATGGCGCTCTCGCGATTGGTTTCGCTAGCGTCCTTACTGCCGCACTATTGATCAGTAATACTCTGCGCATTGCTGCTTTCAATCGCCGCAGAGAGACTAATGTGATGAAGCTTGTTGGTGCGAGCTCGTTCTCGATTCAGCTCCCTTTCATCCTTGAAGGAGTTTTCTCGGCGATTTTGGGATGGGGATTCTCTGTTGGTCTACTTTCAGGACTTAAAATAGTTATTGATGATCGAATCGCACCTTTGCTGACATTTACCAATTTCTTCACTTGGAACGATGTCTGGCTCTCTTCGGCTTACTTACTTGGAACGGGACTTGTTGTTTCCGCACTTGCCTCGGTTCTGACATTACGGAAGTACCTTAAGGTTTAACGCACATATTTTTCTCGACTCAGGCATTGCGCAAATACCTTAACTTCCACGACTTGCTTCCTACGCGACTCAGACATAGCGCAAGCACCTTAACTTCCAGGTCATACTCACTTCTCAGTTTGGGCATTGCGCAAGTACCTTAACTTCCACTTCATACTGCCTACACGACTCAGGCATTGCGCAACACCAATGTGCCCTCAAGAGAATTTAAATGAGCCCTGAGCGCGCTCCTAAGCCGCATGAGGAGAACTGTTTTCAGAGCATTTGAGTGCGAACAACGCGCTCGGTTACCTTTAGCCCTTGAGACAGCTCGGCTACCCCAGTCGAGCAGATAGCTATCGAGGTTTCCCCGTGCCAGACAGAAATCCGCGTAAACGGAAAATTGGCGCCACTAAAAAAGGTTCCACGAAAAAGAAAGTCACTCGGGGAGAAATCCATAGCAAGGTCTCCGAACTTGGGTCCAGTTCTACTCTTGAAGTAACAGAATCTTCTGAACATAATCCAATTTCTAACAAACAGTCACGTGTGAAGTTTGCAAAACCTGAACTTGCAAGAAAATTCGCAATTGCGGTGATCACGGGAATGTTGCTCTTTGGTGCTGGCGTCCAGATAGGCAGTCAGAGCGGGACATCAACACTTGATCAAGCCATTAAGACCATTATCGATGCAGGAGCTAAAGATCTAGATAGAGATGTCCTAGAGCGCGCTGCTATTGAAGGTGCCTTAAAAGCATCTGGTGATCAATGGGCAAATTACTTTCCAAAGAGCGCTCTAGAAGTCCTTGATGAACAGAATTCAAATGTATTCACCGGCATTGGAGTGTGGCTCAACAAAACACGTGGTGGACAGATCCAAATCGCTTCTATTCAAGAAAATTCACCTGCTGCGAATTCAGGACTAAGCGTGGGTGATCAAATCCTTGAAGTTAATGGAACCGATGTTCGCGGTGCATCACTGACCTCAGTAATTGCACTCATCCGTGCAGACATAGGAAAGAGAATAGAACTCCTTGTTTCTCGCGATGATAAGAGAGTATTGGCATCTCTCTCCACGGAAAAAGTGGCTTTGAGTACGGTAGAGGCGAGTCAAGTTGGAAGCAATGTTGCTCTCGTACAAATCGCCTCGTTTAGCAAAGGTACTGCTGACGAAGTACAGAAGTCACTTGCTGCACTCAAATACAGTTCCGGCATTATCTTGGATTTGCGAAATAATCCAGGCGGTTTGCTAGAGGAAGCGCTGCGAGTGTCACAGTTGTTTATTGGCAACGGAGTGATTGTGTCGTATCAAGTAAATGGTTCTGAGAAGATCTTCAAGGCTGATAATCCGAAACCAATATCTGTGCCAGTCGTCGTGATGATCAATAGAAATACAGCAAGTTCAGCAGAAATCGTCGCGAGCGCCTTTCAGGACAGGAATCGCGGCGTGATCATCGGTGAACGTAGCTATGGAAAAGGTTCCGTTCAAGAGTTTGTTACCTTGGATGATGGTTCGAAATTAGAACTAACTGTCGCACTTTATGTGACTCCTTCAGGCAAGATCATCGATGAAGTTGGAGTCTCTCCAGATCTTGAAGTTACATCCCGAGAAATCAATATCAAGGCGCTACAAATCCTTGGTGGACTCGCGTCACTCAACACCAGTAAATAGCAGTTAACTCCGCTTTTCAGTATTGCCCGATACCCTTAACTCATGGTCAAGGAGTTAGGGAAGAAATTAATCGCCCAAAATAAGAAAGGGCGACATGACTACTTCATTGACGAGGTTTTTGAGGCAGGACTAGTGCTCATGGGAACAGAAGTGAAGTCTCTTCGCGCTGGACGTGCCACACTCACCGATGGTTATGCAATCGTCGAAGATGGCGAATTATGGTTAAGTGGAGTTCATATTCCTGAATACAACGAAGGTTCCTGGACTAATCATGAGCCAAGAAGAAAGCGGAAGCTTCTCATGAGTAAGCGGGAGATTTCGAAGTTGATTGGAACTCTTAAGGAAGGTGGGATGACTCTCATTCCCCTGTCTCTCTACTTTAAGGATGGCAAAGCTAAAGTTGAAATGGGATTAGCCCGTGGAAAGAAAGCACATGACAAACGTTCAACCCTGATGGAAAAACAAGCAAGCCGTGAAGTTGATCGTGAATTAGCGCGTCGCACTTCCGGCAAAAGTGGAAAAAGCCGGAACAAATTTGAAGA
>JBJTHB010000044.1:0-2320 GCA_046094245.1 Actinomycetota bacterium | reverse complement strand
AGGAATGCTGCGCCAAAGAGGAAGAAAGCGGATGAATAAGCGCCAAGTAAGAAGTACTTAAGCGCAGCTTCTTGTGAAAGCAAGCGACGACGGCGTGACAATCCAGCCATCAAGTACAACGGCAATGAGAGAACTTCCAGCGCCACGAAAAGCGTAATGAGGTCATTAGCCGCAGGGAACAACATCATTCCACCGACTGCAAAGAGTGTGAGTGGATAAACCTCAGTCTGGACTTTTCCAGTTTGTAGCGCTGCGCGCTCCTCAGTCGAACCTGGAATCGCAGAAGCTTGAGCAGCAAATGCATCCATATCGGCAAGGAGTAGGAAAGCGAAGAACGCAAGAAGCAGAATAGTTCCTTGCATAAACAAAACCGGACCATCAATCACAACTGAATTCACAGCAGCAGTCGCAGTCTGAGTGCCGCGAAGTCTTAAGACTTGAGCAAAGCTGAGCACAACCGCGCCAAGTGCGATGGCGAGTTGAAGAGGTGCGCGTAATTTCGCTGATGCAAACGCTTCGACAATCACGGCAATGACCGCAGCGATGAAGATGACCAACATCGGCGCTAGAGCGCCATATTCAAGTGAAGGGGCGTCGAAAACCATTATTTATCGCCTCCTAGCAGCGGGGCTGGGTCGGTGAAGCCGGCCTTCTCAATCGTGGCTTTCGCCGCAGGATTGATGATGTCGAGCGCGGGCTTGGGATAGAAACCAAGGGCAATGATTACTGCAATGACTGGAGCAATCGCGATGATCTCGCGCTTATTTAGATCAGGCAGGTTTTCATTTCCAGGAGTCGTGGGGCCATGTAAAGCTTTTTGAACTGGGATCAAAATGTAAAGCGCAGCCAAGATGATTCCGAAAGTCGCGATGATTGCGGCGACTGGATAACGAGTATATGTACCCACCAGAACCAAGAATTCACTGATGAAACTAGATAGTCCCGGCAACGCAAGTGAAGACATACCTGCGATAAAGAAGGACCAGGCAAGAATTGGAGTGACTCGTTGGAGTCCACCAAATTCTGCGATAGTAGATGAACCACGGCGTGACATCATCCAACCTGCAGTCAAGAAGAGTGCGGCGGTCGAGAATCCGTGGTTGAGCATGTAGAGCGTCGCACCAGAGTTTCCTTGCGAGGTCATCGCAAAGATTCCCATAGTGATAAATCCGAAGTGAGAGATGGAAGTAAAGGCAATCAAGCCCTTAATATCTCTCTGGCCAATCGCAAGGAATGCGCCATACAGAATCGAAATAACAGAAAGAGTGATGATTAAAGGTGTGAATGTGCGCGATGCTTCTGGGAACAACTCGACGCAATAACGGATCATTCCAAATGTTCCGACTTTATCGAGCACGCCAAGCAAAAGAACAGATGTTCCTGGAGTAGCGGACTTTGCTGCATCAGGTAACCAGGTATGCATCGGCCACAACGGCGCCTTGATTGCAAAGGCAATGAAGAACCCGAGGAACAAGAAGTTCTGTGTGGTGGAATCAATAGTGAGAGTTGAAAGAACTTCGATATCGAAGCTCCGGCCACCTTGGTTTCCAGAGATAACAAAGATGCCGATGATCGAAGCAAGCATCAAAAGGCCACCAAAAAGGCTATAAAGAAGGAACTTCACGGCCGCGGCTTGGCGAGCGCCAGTTCCGTAGCCACCGATGAGGAAGTAAACGGGCACCAACATCGCTTCGAAGAAGATATAGAAGAGGAAGACATCGGTCGCTGCGAAGACGCCGATCATCATCGTCTCAAGAACGAGAATCAAAATGTAGAAAGTCTTGACGCTAAAGCGACCATTGTCAGATTCATTCCATCCTCCGACCATGACGATCGGAACAAGAATGACTGAGAGCAGGATCAAGATTAAGGAGATGCCATCAACTCCAAGTTGGTAATTGATGCCAAGGGATGGAATCCAGGAGTACTTCTCAACATATTGGAATCCGCTCTTGGCGGTATCGAATGCGAGAGCTGCAGAGATTCCCACGCCAGCCACCACCAGAGAGATAGCAAGGGCTACTTGCTTGATCAATTTGGAATTAGCCGCTGGCAAGAATGCAATGAGTAGTGATCCCAATAGCGGTAGCGCGCCCATGCTCGTTAAGAGGTTCATAGCGTGACCACCAATACTGCAACAAGTGCGACGAGGGCACCGATAAGAATAAGAAGTGCGTAGTTGCGAACATAACCTGTCTGCAGTTTGCGCATACCGCGCGCGCTACCGACCGTTGATGCCGCAACAGCGCGAACGGTGCCATCGATGACATTCTCATCGGTCTTGACCAGAACTTCAGTTAACTTCTGGCCAGGGCGCATG
>JBJTHB010000043.1:0-3859 GCA_046094245.1 Actinomycetota bacterium | reverse complement strand
GCTTGGAATGTGTTGTTTATATGGGCGAAGAAGACACAAAACGTCAATCACTCAATGTAGCGCGCATGAAGTTGCTCGGAGCAACCGTGGTTCCTGTGACTACAGGATCACGAACGCTCAAAGATGCGATCAATGAGGCGATGCGAGATTGGGTTACAAATGTGGAAAGTACTCACTACTTACTTGGAACAGTAGCGGGTCCACATCCTTTCCCAACCATGGTGCGAGATTTTCATCGAATCATCGGCGTTGAATCTCGTGCACAAGTTCTAGAACTCACAGGCCGTTTACCAGATGCAGTCTTAGCCTGCGTTGGTGGGGGATCAAACGCAATTGGAATTTTTCATCCGTTTATTGATGATTCTCAGGTTCGACTTATCGGATTGGAAGCCGGCGGTGCAGGAGTAGAAACGGGACGTCACGCAGCCACAATTAGCGGTGGAACTCCGGGCGTACTTCACGGCACTCGTTCGTATGTATTACAAGATCACAATGGCCAGACCGTTGAATCACATTCCATTTCTGCTGGCTTAGATTATCCCGGCGTAGGGCCTGAGCATGCTTTCTTGCACGACATTGGCCGAGCCGAATATCGCGCCATCACAGATGACCAAGCGATGCACGCTTTTGCATTACTTTCAAAGACTGAGGGAATCATTCCAGCGATCGAAACGGCGCATGCGCTCGCAGGCGCGCTACAAGTTGGCAATGAACTTGGAAAAGATGCAATCCTGCTCATCAATCTCTCGGGACGTGGCGATAAAGATGTGCAGACTGCTGCGCACTATTTCGGTATTCCACTGTAATACGTGTAGCGCATGAAACTTCGCGACGTATTTGCTCAAGCAAAGGCAGAGAATCGTGCTGCTCTGATTGGTTACATGCCAGCAGGTTTTCCCACAAAAGATGGTTCTCAACAATTGATTGCTGCCATGATTGAAGGTGGTGTAGATATCGTAGAAGTTGGCTTTCCATACAGCGATCCGGTAATGGATGGTCCGGTAATACAACAAGCAGCGGAGATAGCCCTTCGAAACAACACAAGTGCTCGAGATGTTCTTGATGTAGTTGCATCATCAACTGTTCCAACTCTTGTCATGTCTTATTGGAATCCGATTGAACGGTATGGATCGGCAAAATTCGCCCGAGATTTATCGCACGCAAAAGGAGTTGGTGTTATCACTCCAGACCTCACGGTAGAGGAATCGGAGGATTGGATTAGCGCTACAGATGAGCAAAACGTGGGTCGGGTATTCGTCGTAGCACCAAGTTCTTCTGATGCACGACTTAAGAGCGTGGCTGCAGCATGCTCAGGTTTTGTGTACGCCGCTAGTTTGATGGGAGTGACGGGCGCACGTACCTCTATTTCGGGCGCGGCCCTTGAACTTGTCACCCGAGTACGTCGAGTCACAGATCTACCAGTCGCTGTGGGCCTTGGAGTTTCTAACGCGGAACAAGCAGCAGATGTAGCCATGTATGCCGATGGAGTAATCGTGGGCTCAGCATTTATTAAGTTAGTTCTGGAAGCTGAATCGTCGGAAGCATCGATCGTGGCAGTTCGGTCCTTGGCGCAGCAACTATCAGCGGGTGTACGCCGCTCATAAGTTACAGATTCGGAGGTGCTGGATTAGACTCCCACTATTCATTAAGTAGCATCGACAGGAGCCACCGTGCCAAAAGAACCACGCGCCCGCGATAACCGCGCAAAGAAGAACTCTGGAGACACCGTCACACGAAACATCGTGATTGGAATGGTCGCCCTCGTAGTTCTCTCAGGTCTGATCTTCACCGTGTTGGACAAGCGCACTAGCGCCGAAGTGGCGTTTCCTAAAGCGATAGAGAAGATAGACGCTGCCAACAACGGAGCTCCGTTGAAGGCATCTGTCCTTCCCGACAATGATTATGGAATTGTTTTCAATGCTGACAATGGCTTACAAATCAACATATGGGAAGACTTCCAATGCCCATTCTGCAAGTACTTTGAAACTGCGATGAGCAGCTACATTGAAGATCTTGTTCGCAACAACGAAGCAAAAGTCGTCTATCACATGACCTCATTCTTGGGCCAAGAGTCAAAGCGCGCTGCAAATGCGGCATATTGCGCAGTAGATGAAGGTAGATTCATTGAGTTCCATCGCGCGATTTACGATGTACAAGGCACAGAGAATAGTGGCATTTTCTCAAATAAGAATCTCTTGGAAATAGGCAAACGCCTGGGTATCACGAGTCCAACTTTTGAAAGCTGCGTCAATGACAATAAGAATGGTGATGTGGTCGAGAAGGTTTATTCCTCGATGGCTAAGAACAAAGTCGAAGGGACTCCTACCGTCTTCATCAACGGCAAACTCTGGAACCGTTCTGGATCTGAATTCGTGCTCGATGAGTTTAAGGCGGCGGTTGAAGCAGCGAAGCAATGATTCGCGCTTCTATCCCATCACCATCCCAATCTCTCCTTGAGATTGGTCCGCTTACGATCCATTTCTATGCTCTTTGCATCATCCTTGGTGTTGTCGCCGCTAATTACATCGGGAACAAGAGGTTTGTTGCATTCGGCGGCGCTCCTGGAGTAGTGAGCGATGCAGCAATCGTTGCGGTGCCAATGGGCATTATTGGTGGACGGATCTATCACGTCATCACCTCTCCGGATCTGTATTTTGGTGCTGGGCGTAACTGGATAGAAGTTTTTTATATCTGGCAAGGCGGACTTGGAATTTGGGGAGCAATATCTCTTGGTTTCCTGGGCGCATTCCTTGCATATCGACGTCATGGCAAGAAATCCCTGTCTTTTAAATTCTTTGCAGACGCCTTAGCCCCTGGCTTGCTTGTCGCGCAAGCTATTGGACGATGGGGAAATTGGTTCAATAAAGAACTTTTCGGTAGACCCTTGGACGCCCCATGGGCTCTGGAGATTCCAGTTCGATATCGCCCGACGGGATACACAAATGTTGAGACGTTTCATCCGGTATTTCTCTACGAATCGCTATGGTGCATCGTTGTTGCAGCCTTTTTAGTAACGCAAACTCGACGGCTGAATCTTGCACCTGGATCAATCTTTGCACTCTACGTTGCGCTCTATTCATTAGGTCGAGGCTTTATCGAGACTATCCGAATTGACGACGCTAATCTCATTCTTGGACTTCGCATTAACGTCTGGACGAGCATTATTCTCGTAATTTCATCACTCATTTATCTGCGTCGAATCAATTCTCGAAGCATCTCTGCCATAGAATGAGGCCATGGGCTTAGCTGAGATTCATAAGCGGAACGAGAATCACCGTGCGCATCGCGCGGGATGGTTACGCGCTGCAGTCCTTGGCGCTAATGATGGATTGGTATCGACTGCGTCGTTGATGATTGGCGTTGTGTCAGCTCAGAGAAATGATTTTGTGGTGACCGCAGGTCTTGCTGGTATCGCTGCCGGCGCTATGTCGATGGCGGTAGGGGAGTATGTCTCAGTTCGCTCTCAAAACGATATTGAAGAGTCAGATCGCATACTGGAAATGGAACATCTTGCTATCGATCCAGAAGGTGAATTAGAAGAGTTAACGCAGATTTATCAGGAACGAGGTATCTCGCGCGCTACCGCTGAAAAAGTTGCCCAAGAACTTCATGCACATGATCCACTGGGCGCCCATCTCCGTGACGAGTTGGGCCAACACGAATCGACGAAGGCTCGACCACTTCAAGCCGCTGTTGCGTCTGCACTGAGTTTTACTGCTGGCGGTGCAATTCCACTCCTTGGCGCATTGGCTCCAAGCCTCGGAGGTAAAGCCCTATCAATCGTCGCAATCACCTTCGCGGGCTTGATTCTTGCGGGCGTAATTTCAGCCAAGACGGCAGGATCGAGCCTGATGAGAAC
>JBJTHB010000042.1:0-4350 GCA_046094245.1 Actinomycetota bacterium | reverse complement strand
AGTTCAACGTTGGTCTTGATTGCAGAATCTGCATTCCAACCTTGGCGTGCAAAACCTGAACCGACAACGCCATAACCCTTAGCCAAGAGCGCACCAATAACAGTTGCGTTTGGACCAGGTTGTGGAGTGTTGTTGACCGTGTATCCGCCATAAACAGGGACACCGGCAGGAACTGCAACGTTTGGACGATATCCATGTGAGTAGAGATAAACAGTTCCGTTGAAGTTCGCTGGAACCATCATTGAATATGGCGCTGTATCTGATGTAACGCCAACGCACGAAGTTACAAAGTTTGCGGTGGTACATGCAGGATCAGCAGCGCGAGCAGCAGTTGGGATGGAAACTACTGTGAGCGATAGCAGTGATGAAACTGCTACGAGCGTTAACGAACGCTTGAATTTGAAGTTTCTCATGAGTTAGTTGGCAATCCTTTCGCTGGCATTGCTGGACGCTTGAATGTGGATTTCACAACTGGTCCGCTTCCGCTATCGGTTGTGTACACAACGACGGATCCGCCGTAAGGCTTACGGTCGCCGGTAGCGTCCATAACAGCCATGTAATAGCCAGTGTGGCCAACATTGCTGGTCTTGGAGTAACCGAGTGGTGAGTAACCAACGGATGCGAAGGTTGAACCCTTTGTCTCCATCGCAGCAATCAACTTCTTGCGGGTGAGGTTCTGTCCTGCTGCACGCAGCGCTTGAACAGTCATCAAACCAAGGTTCATGCCTTGAAGTACATAGTCATCAAAAGCTGCCTTGTTGTACTTGGTATTGATTTCTTGGAACTGCTTCACATATTCATCGTTCAAATCATTCGGTGAAGGGTTACCTGAGAGCGTGAGCGCTCCATTGAGAACTGCTGTTGGAACGCCAAGCGCACGAAGGGTAAGCGGATCGGAACCGACTGATCCAAGAATCCACTGTGGCGCGTACTTAGCAGCTGCTGCGACTGCAAGAAGCGGCGCAGTTGCTGAAGTAACACCGAAGAACACAACGACTTGTGCTCCACCGGCTGCGAGTTGTGAGACCCAGGTCTGGGCAGTAGCAGCGCTCTGTGTTCCGGAAGTGTAAGGAATAGTGACATCAAACTTTACGCCGGCCGCACGGAATGCGCCGAGAGCATCGATACCGAATTCATCATTCTGATAGACCAAGCCGAGCTTCTTGCCAGCGAGGTTATCTTTGAGGAACTGTGCTGCAATCTTTGCTTCCATTGCATATGAAGGAAGGATTGTGAAAGAAGTTGGATAGCTCTTCTTGTTGGCAAATCCACTAAATCCTGTGTTGAGGAAGAGGCTTGGGACGCCGCGTCGAGCGATACCAACGGACTTGTGTACCGCTGTGTAGTTAGCAGTTCCGAGTGGTCCAACGAGGGCGAATACCTTGTCCTTCAGAATCAATTCATTTGTCTTAGCAATCGATAATTGTGGTGAGTACTCATCATTCTTCTGGATGAGTGTGACCTTACGGCCATAAACGCCACCATTGTCGTTGACGTACTTGAAGTACGCATTCATCGCATCACCAATCTTGTTGTAACCAGGTGAGGCTGCTCCAGTCAGAGGCAGAGTGATTCCGAGTTTGATCTCACTCGCACTGACTCCTGTTTCTGCGTTTGCTGGAAGCGCAGTTGCAAAGAGGCTGCCAGAGGCGAGCACCGCAGCAACGAACCAGGTCCGCTTTCTACGAGTCTTTCCGATCATTTTTTTCCTTCCATCGAGGGTATTACTTGGTCGTAAATCTACTAGTTACCTCTCAGTAACTAGCTAATGCGCAGACTTCTTATGGAAGTGCTTACGCAGGTTTTCTCCAGGCCCATTAGGCGTATAGATGACCGAGAGGATCAGCAATATGCTCGTAATGAGCCCAGGAAGATAGTTATTGAGCGTGTCAGCGCCGCCAAAGGAGCGGGCTAGGGCGTCGGCAATTTCAGGGATAACCACCAATATCAGCCCTCCGAGCACCACTCCTGGGAGGCTCGATACGCCAGCCAGTACTGCGCCGGTAACCAGAGCGAAGGAAAGGGCAAGGGTGTAGGCCCCGGGGGCCACAAGGCTGATTGTCATGGCTAACACTGCGCCGGCAAGTCCGGCCAGGGCTGCGCTAATAGTGAATGCCAGAACCTTCATTCGCGCAGAGTGAATTCCTGCAAGTTCTGCAGCCAGCGAGTTACCTCTGATTGCTCGCCAGGTTCGACCAAAACGCGATTGAAGAATATTAGATGTAACAAATAAAGTAATCAGAGCAATAAAGCTCGCAATCCAGAAGAACCATTTGTACTGTGTGAATTCCTCACCAAATCTGGCAGGTGGAAAACCAACATCAAAGAGAAGTCCAGGCTCTCCACCAAGGAAAGTGAATTGGTTTGCAATTGCTGGTAGCCCAACAGCAAGCGCCAGAGTAGTTCCCGCAAGATATGGACCAGAAAGTCGCGCAGCGGCAGAACCGAGCATCGCGCCAAATAGCGCAGATACGATAATTGCCATTAAGAATGCAAACCAGATTGGTGTTTGAAGATTATTAAGGGTCAAAGCTGCGGCATAACCACCGACTGCCATCATTGCACCATTTCCAAGTGATACTTGGCCTGAGTAACCAGTCAGCAAGACAATGGATGCAAGCGCAATGGTGTACATCGCAATTTGGGCGCCTTGATACACGCGCAACTCATCAACTCGATCACCAATGATCAGTAGTACCCAACCAAGAAGAATGAAGAATGCAATTTTCTTACGCACGTCGTCCCTTGCCTTTCGCCATGATTCCATCTGGCTTGATGAGCAAGATCAAAATTAAGACGGTGAATCCACCGATAAAGACAAGTGAAGTTCCGACATAGTTCAAAATAAATGTAAGTCCAATGCCCAGGACTAACGCGCCAATCACCGCTCCAACCATGCTCTCCAGTCCACCGATAACAGCCGCAATAAAACCGAAGACGAGTAGTAGATCCAAAGAGTAGGGAGAGAGGAAGTTATTGGAAGTAACTAGCATTCCAGCCACCCCACCGACGCCACCTGCAATCGCCCAGCCAATTGTTCGAGTTTGAGCAGTTCTAATACCTGCTAATTTCGCGATTTCTGGCGCATAAGCTGAAGCGCGTAGCGCAAGTCCTAAGTTCGTTCGTTGGAACAAGATTGCAAGGCCAATCAGAATGAGAGAGACCGTGACGATAATGAGTGCGTTGAGAGGAGAGAAAGGCAACGTGGTGCCGCCAACTGTGTAGCCATCGGTGGATGCTGGCGCTTCAATAGTCTTGAACTCGCCACCCCAAGTCAGACCTACAAAACTACGAATCAATCCCAACAATCCGAGAGTTGCGATTACTGGCGCAACGACCGCAGCTGGGCCGGTGTTGGCATGCTTGAAGAGAACCCGCATAAAGAAGTAATCAACCCCCGCTCCAAGAAGGGCGCCACCAACAACAGCAAAAAGTAATCCAAGCCAGAAAATCCCAGAGCGACTAGAAATTTCAAATCCAATATATGTAGCAAACATCGCTTGTCCTGCTTGGGCAAAGTTGATGACGCGCGTTGAGCGCCATACGAGAACAATCGCCAATGACATCAGCGCGTAGATAGATCCCGTGGTAAGTCCGATGAGTAAAGTTTCGATGACTTTTTGCATTAGTACCCCAAGTACGCAGCGCGTAACGCTGGATCGTCGATGAGTTCTTTTGCTTTTCCAGTAGCAACAACATGGCCGAGGTTGATGATGATGCCGATGTCAGCGATCTCCAGCGCGCTCATTGCATTCTGTTCAACAAGAACAACTGTGAGACCTAACTTGTGACGGAGTTGATCTACGGTCTGGAAGATCTGCTCAATCACAAGCGGAGCGAGCCCCAACGATGGTTCATCAAGTAGCAGAAGTTTGGGTCGCGAAACAAGAGCGCGACCAATAGCCAACATTTGACGTTCTCCACCCGAAAGAGTGTCTGCACTTTGGGACATACGTTCGCCTAAACGAGGGAAGAGTTCGACGACTTCTTCAATTGCTTGAGCAGTATCGGCTTTGTTGCCGCGCCAAATTCCGCCTAGTACTAAGTTCTCTTTAACTGTGAGTTCGGGAATAACTGATTTTCCTTCTGAGACATGTGAGATTCCACGGCGCACTAGATCTTCTGGTTTTACACCCAACATCTCGCGGTTATCCCATTGCGCGGCTCCAGATGATGCATCTTTCAATCCAGAAAGAGTGCGCAGCAATGTCGTTTTACCGGCGCCATTTGAACCAATGACCGCAGCGAGTTGGCCGGGTTCGACCGAGAATGAAATGTCATGGAGCGCATGAATTGCGCCGTGAGAGACGTTTAGTCTGGTGACTACGAGGCCGCTCATGATTTCGCCTT
>JBJTHB010000041.1:0-5339 GCA_046094245.1 Actinomycetota bacterium | reverse complement strand
GGCAGAGACATATAAAGGTGAGGCCTACTGCGTTAAGTGCAAAGAGAAGCGTCAGTTCGAAGGAACTGTAAAGGTCTCCGACTCTGGTCGTCGTATGGCACAGGGCATCTGCCCCACATGCGGCACTAAAGTCAACCGTATCTTGGGCAAGGCTTAATCACCGAATTAAAGAGAGCGCTCGTGCATCATGCACGGGCGCTTTTCTTATGCACGGGTAAACCCAGAGTATTTCTGGCAGAACGTTTATCTTCGGATTAGAGCCCTCGTCCACAGCAAAGCTACGTCCACACCCCACTTTTCACGCGTCACTACACATGATCGGGCATGACTATACGCCCAGCACTCAAATCAGGAATCACGTTTCATCACAACGAGAGCGGTAATGAAGTTCGGATTGGCTCGCGTTGGCGTTTGTGCACGTTACCTTCCCAATGGCGTGGGGTTGGAACCGAGGCGATCCTTGGTCTCCTATATGGGAAGTCAACGCTCACGGAACTAGCAAACATAACGGGACTTTCGCCCACCGCTATCGAGTCTCTCATTAACGAGCTTCGCGCGCATGACTTGGTAGATCTCCACCGAACTCCCGTTTCATATCTGCGCCGCTACAACCCAGAGCTGGGGCGCATAGAAGAAGTATCTGATTTAGATCACGTTGCCAGTGATGTCGCCATAGAGACTGCGCTCAAGCGAATTGAGATTGAATGCGATGCCGCCACTTTTGCTCCCGGTGACATTGATGGTGGGCGAACATCAATCTTGAATCGCCGGTCATTCCAAGTTGTGATCTTCGGTTATGGGAAGATCGTGAACACACTTGTTGGAGTATTAAGCGCATCTGGGTTCTCTAAACTTTCTGTCATACATCGAGTTGGGACTAAAGATCCATCCCTCAAGATTCTGGAAAGTGATATCTCGGGTGGATATGTAACTCGCTCCCACTTTGCTCAAACGCGCAGATCAATCGTGGATGAGATTCGCAATCACTCACTTCTTTTCGTCGAACCCAAAACCCAAGTGCATAATCCTGATCTCATCATCAGCATTGGGACTCCAAGCCCTGACTCGATTCAACGATGGATGGCTGAAAATACGCGGCATCTTCTCGTTGAAATTCCATCTAGCGCTGAGGTTCGAATCGGACCTCTCGTTACGCCAGGTAAATCACCATGTTATCGATGTATCCAATTATGCGAGGAGAACGTGTGGCCGCGCGAACAATCTTCAGAAACCAGTGCCGCACTTGCGATCGCTGCTGCAGGTGCAATCGCGCTTGATGTCATCGCACTCTCCGATCGAAAAATCAGCGCCTATCACGCGACCTCACATATCCATACCGTCCGTGACTACACCCGCCCACAAATACAACATTGGTCACAACATCATGCGTGCGGGTGTGCATGGGAAGGATGATTCAAGTCGCGCCAAGACTCTGACTCGCAGAGAATGCGCCTATGGCAGAGAAGATTCCTGAGAAGACCGGAAAGCGCAGCGCCAAGCTCGCAACCATTCCGCTCTCTGTCGCAGGTCGCGGAGCTCTTGGCTTCGGTCGGCAACTGATCGGTCAATCACCTGATTTCGCATTTGCAGAACTACAAGAAAAGACTGCAGAACAAGTATTCAAAGTCCTTGGCGAACTCAAGGGCGGCGCGATGAAGTTTGGTCAAGCGCTCTCTGTCTTTGAAGCTGCATTACCGGAAGATATCGCTAAGCCTTATCGCGAAACTCTTGTGAAATTACAGGAAGCCGCGCCACCACTTCCAGCGCGCGTTGTTCACAAAGTACTTGCAAAAGAACTTGGTGAAGATTGGCGCGATAATTTCTCCGAATTCAATGACATTCCTGCAGCGTCTGCTTCCATAGGACAAGTTCATAAAGGTGTTTGGAAAGATGGTCGCGCTGTTGCGGTCAAGGTCCAATATCCCGGAGCAGCCGAGGCTCTCGTCTCCGACCTAAATCAAATTCAACGTTTTGCCAAAATCTTCCAGCTCTTCATGCCCGGTCTTGAGATGAAACCTCTTCTTGAAGAACTTCGCGCACGGATCATTGAAGAAGTTGATTACCGTTATGAAGCGCAGGCGCAAGAAACTTGTTGGAACGCGTTTGAGAACGATCCAGATATTGCCATCCCCAAAGTTGTCATGGCCACGGATCGCGTTCTTGTTAGTGAATGGCTCGAAGGAAAACCACTATCGAAAGTTATTACTAACGGAACTCAAGCGGAGCGCAACAACGCTGGAATTCGTCTCGCACGTTTCCACTTCACGGCTCCCACTCGCGCCGGGTTGCTTCACGCAGACCCGCATCCTGGAAACTTCCGAGTTCTCGCAGATGGTCGCCTCGGTGTTCTTGATTTTGGTGCATGCAATCGCCTTCCAAACGGATTCCCAGAACCATTCAAGAAGCTACTTCGCAATGCACTCGAAGGCGATGCAATCGCTCTCTACAACGGATTTAAAGAAGATGGATTCATCCTCGCTGAAGTCGATGTCGATCCGCAATTAGTACTTGATTATCTACTTCCACTTGTGGAACCACTTCGCACCGAGCACTTCGCTTATACCCGCGAATGGTTACGCGAACAGAGCGTCCGAGTTGGAGACCCACGCAATCCGACCGCGAAAATCGGCTTCCAACTCAATCTTCCACCCGAATATGTATTAATCCACCGCGTTACTTTGGGCACCACCGGAATCTTCTGTCAGCTCCGCGCCCAAGGAAACTTCCGCGATGAAGCGCTCTCCTGGTTCCCTGAAATCACTCCATCGCACTTGCAATCTTCACCAGCTTAAGAAATTCAGCTGGTACGCAAATCGAATTTGCTGGCGCAAATTCAACATTTGCTTTACCCCAGCCGAATTTCTTTACGCGGTTGCAACTAACGGTTGAGAATTGAGTCGCGGGCGACCGGGAAGACGCTTTGCCGCAATCACAACGCCATCTTCAAAGAGTTCTCCGCCCCACACTCCACATGGTTCTTGTCGTGAGAGCGCGCCTTGTAAACACTCCTTCTTGACGGGGCAACCACCGCAAAGGGACTTGGCATAGGCGATCTCATCACTCTTTTCAGAGAAGAAGATCTCTGGATTGGAGTTGTGGCAGGGCAGGGTAAATGCGCGGTCGGTGCCATAAACACCCGTGACTGCATCAAGACCGATCATGGCGTCATCGCCTTCGGCCCATCCTGGTACCAATAGTTCGCTGAAGAGAACCGTCATCGTTCTCACCTTTGCCTTTCCTTTTTAGTCTCTGCAGATATTCACCAGATAATGAAAAAGGGGCCTGAATCCTTATGGATTCGAGGCCCCTGGGCTTCCTTATCGGTGTTTATCCGATAGTGCTCCAGGTGCCGAATCCTTCGGCCTTGGCTGACTTGGTTGCAAAATAGTTGTAACCAAATGCAGGCGCGAACCAATGGCGGTGTGTGCGTGTAGCACTCATCGCTGTTGAGATGGTTCTTGCCTGTGTCATAGTCGTGGAAGGGTAATGCATCGAATGTTCACGATGCAAATGAATTATTTATAGCCCGGCTTCAGCAAGAAACGGGCTTGGTTCTCCGTAATAACTTATGGTGAGGCTCCGTTGCGCACGCGTGATTCCAACGTAGAACAAGCGGCGCTCCTCTTCGATTGGCTGGTTACCCCACGGTAGGACTGATGAACCTGCACCGGCGACATAGACCTTGGGCCATTCCAAGCCTTTTGCAGCGTGCAAGGTAGCTAAAGCAACGCCGGGCAAGGTTGGCGGATTGTTCTGTTCAGCGCGATCTTCTAATTCACGAAGGAATCCACGAAGGGAGGTGAGTCCTTCACTTTCAAGTTCGCGGGCTAATTGCAAGAATGCACGAACGTACTCGCTTTCACCAAATGGTTTGAGTGCATCACGTAGATCGTTGAGCCAATCACCTTCCGATAAGACTGAGGCGCTGCGGATTGCAGTGAGAATCTCACGCACTTCGCTTCGATTGAAGAAGCGCTCTGCGTTGCGGATCTGGTTCTCAATACCTGCAGCATTCAGAGCGGCCTCGAAAACTTCAAGTTGTGAGTTGGTGCGGGCAAGAACTGCGATTTCGTTACTGGAATATCCAGACTCTATATCTTTCTTGATTAACTCAACGAGTGCGCTAGCTTCCACTTTGTCGGAGACATAACCCAAAGTTGTTGGGCGATCACCATGCCCGTTGACGGGATCAAGTTCATGACCCAAACTGGCGCTTCGAAGAATTGCATTGGCAGTATTGATGATTTCTGGAGTTGAGCGATAACCAGAAGTTAAGCGGATGACTTCGGCGTTTGGATATTTGTTTGTGAAATTTAATAGAAATGCTGGAGTCGCTCCGGCAAATGAGTAAATGGTTTGGGCTGGATCGCCGACGACACAGATATCGTCGCGTTTTCCCAGCCAGAGATCGAGCAATCTTTGTTGGAGCGGAGAAACATCTTGATATTCATCGACGGTAAAGTAACGATATTGGTCACGAACTCGATCGCGAACTTCTCGCTCCTCTTCCAGCATCCCAACGGTGAGAAGAAGTACATCTTCGAAATCGATCGCGCGTTCTTGTTTCTTGAGCGATTCATACGCTTCATATACTTTTGCAATTGATGTCGCATCCACTTTGTTATTGGAGACTCGAACAGGGCGGGAATAATCATCAACCGCCTTGATGTATTCGTCAGGGGCTAAACCAATAACTTTTGCCCATTCAATTTCGCCTGCGACATCGCGCAGGACTGCGTTGCTCTTGGCCGCAGATACGTTGGCGCGATTAAGCGCTTCGCCCAGAAATCCAGTTTTAGTGGTTAACAGCGATGGAAAGCGACCCCCGAGGACCTGGGGCCAGAAGTACATAAGCTGCTTGAGGGCGGCAGCGTGAAATGTTCGAGCTGCAACATTTGGGACGCCGAGAGCGCGAAGGCGCGTGCGCATCTCACCTGCGGCGCGGGCGGTGAATGTGAGTGCGAGAATTCTTTGCGGATCGACTACTCCGATATCAACTGCATATGCCAGGCGATGAGTGATGGCTCGAGTTTTTCCCGTACCAGCACCAGCAATGACGCAAACAGGACCGCGCACAGCGGTTGCGACTGCACGTTGTTCAGTATCAAGAGCGGCAAGAATCTCTTCCGCTAATTGCGCCACGATTCGCCGCCTCGTAACTCCTCTGACGCTTTTAGTCCGTACCACGCATTAATCATTGCCCGGGCTACAGAAATGATGGGCGGAAGGAGTAAATCACCGGAGAGAGTTTTTGCGTGTAACTCTTCGCGAGTTAACCAGACTATTTCTTCAATCTCTTCACCATCTGCTTGTACTGAATCTGGATTAGTAATCGTTGC
>JBJTHB010000040.1:0-6638 GCA_046094245.1 Actinomycetota bacterium | reverse complement strand
TGATGTTGTCGTGATTGGCTCTGGCGTCGCTGGTTTAACTACGGCGCTCCAAATCCGCGCTCATAACCTCTCGGTTTTGCTTGTCACAAAGTCATTTATTGACGCTGGTTCTACCAAGTGGGCCCAAGGCGGAATTGCCGCAGCACTTGGACCCGGTGATTCACCAGATCAACACGAAAAAGACACTCTGGTTGCTGGCGCAGGATTATGTGATCTACCAGCAGTCAAAGTTCTCGTAAGTGAAGGACCTGAGGCGGTAAGAAAATTAATCGCCCGCGGCGCAGTTTTCGATAAATCAGAAACTGGCGAGATTGCACTTACACGCGAAGGCGGCCACTTACGGAATCGCATTTTGCATGCAGGTGGAGATGCCACTGGCGCTGAAGTCTCACGCGCACTTCTTGCTGCCGTGTCACATGATCCTGGAATCGAAGTCATTGAACATGCACTTGTTCTCGACGCGCTCAAGACAAAGGGCGGCAAGGTGTGCGGCGTAACCATTCACGTAATTGGTGAAGGAACCCGCGATGGAGTCGGACAAGTTCGTGCTCGAGCTGTTGTACTTGCAACTGGCGGACTTGGACAGGTTTATTCTCAAACGACTAATCCATCAGTATCGACTGGTGATGGCGTTGCGCTTGCACTTCGCGCTGGCGCTGATGTCGCTGATGTGGAATTCATCCAGTTTCATCCCACCGTCCTTTACATGGGCGAGAGTTCACGCGGCCAACAACCGCTGATCTCTGAAGCAGTCCGTGGTGAGGGCGCGGTCCTTGTAAATGATCGCGGGGAAAGATTTATGCGCGGCGTTCATCCACTTGCAGACCTTGCGCCACGTGACATCGTTGCAAAAGAGATCTCACGCCAGATGCAACTCACGGGTTCACATCATGTCTGGCTTGATGCGCGTTCAATCAAGGATTTCGCTGAGCGCTTCCCAACAATCAACGCCTCGTGCAAAGAGATTGGAATCAACCCTGTCACCGATCTGATTCCGGTGGCCCCAGCATCGCATTACGCCTCTGGCGGCGTCCGCACTGATTTGAACGGCCATTCTTCAGTTCCTGGGCTCTACGCAGTCGGTGAAACTGCATGTACAGGAGCCCACGGCGCTAATCGCCTCGCCTCAAACTCACTTCTCGAAGGTTTGGTTTTCGGCGCGCGAATTGCCGAAGATATTGCGGCGAACTTGCACGAATACGAAGAACCCGCGCCCCAAGATTCTTTTGATTTCTTACTCTCTCCTTCTATTCGCGGCGAATTACAACGCGCAATGTCGAAGGGCGCATCAGTCGTGCGTTCGCAAGAATCTCTACAAGAAACACTTGCGACGTTAGCGAAACTAAGAAATGCATCAACTATTTACGCGAACCTTGATGCCTGGGAGACCACCAATCTTTATCTTCTCGCCACAGCGATAGTTCGTTCAGCGCTCGAACGGACCGAGTCACGCGGTTCTCATTGGCGCGAGGATTTTCCAGATACATCAGCAGCATGGACGAAGCGCATCCACCAGAGCCTCACCAATGATGGCGATTGGAAATCTTCAACCGAGGAGGTATTCAATGATTTCTCCATCGCTCGGTAAGAAGATTGAAGCTGCCGGCCTAGATATCGCACTCGTTGAACAACGGGTTGCTCAAGCACTCGCCGAAGATGCTCATGCCGGCGATCTCACTAGCAAAGCAACCGTTAGCGAGAGCCATCGAAGCGCTGCGTCCTTTAATGTTCGCAAGAGCGGAACGATTGCCGGAACTCTCATTGCTGCTGCAGTCCTTGAGGAATGCGGGCTTAGCGAATATGAAATAAGAACCAACGACGGAGCGTCAGTTGAAGCAGGCACAACTTTGATCACCGTCGAGGGAAATACTCGTGCGATTCTGCTCGCCGAACGCACAGCGCTCAATTTTCTTTCCCACTTATCTGGAATCGCCACTCTCACTTCATCATGGGTCAAAGAAGTTGCGGGGACCAAAGCGGAGGTCCGCGACACTCGAAAAACCACGCCTGGAATGCGCGAACTAGAGAAATATGCAGTCCGCATGGGCGGCGGCACTAATCACCGCATGACTCTTTCTGATGGCGCGCTCATCAAAGACAATCACATTGCCGCAGCAGGTTCTGTAACCGAGGCGATAAATCGAGTGAAGCGCGAATTCCCAGGAGTTGAGATCGAAGTAGAAGTAGATAACTTAGAACAATTGAAAGAAGCGCTTCATGTCGGTGTCGATATCGTCTTGCTCGACAATATGAGTATTGAAGAGACAAGAGCTGCGGTGGAACTTGCCAAGAATTCTCCGACTAAATTGGAATCATCTGGGGGATTGAAATTAGAGAACGCCAATGCATATGCCTCAACTGGCGTTGATTACTTAGCTGTTGGCGCTTTGACTCACTCTGCGCCAGTACTGGATATCGGATTGGACTTCTGATGCTGCTTACTATCGATATTGGAAATACAAATACCGTTCTCGGTATTTTCGATGGCGAAGAGATGGTCGATTCATGGCGGGTAAAGACTGATGCACGCGATACTGCTGATGAATTATGGCTGCAATATCGATCTTTGATTACGGGATATACCGTCACCGGATTAGCAGTGTGCTCGACTGTCCCTTCTGTCTTGCGAGAAGCGCGAACGATGATTAGCCGATACTTCCAAGAGATACGGACCACAATCATCGAGCCTGGCGTGAAGACTGGCGTACCGCTCCTTGTCGATAATCCCAAAGAAATTGGCGCAGACCGCATCGTCAACACTCTTGCAGCGCACAACCTTTATAAAGATGGCGCCTGCATTGTGGTTGATTTTGGTACATCTACAAATCTTGATGTTGTTTCACCCAAAGGTGAATTTCTTGGCGGCGCACTTGCTCCCGGAATTGAGATTTCTGTCGAAGCTCTCGCATCACGCGCAGCTCAACTTCGCAAAGTTGAATTGATAAAACCGAAATCAGTAATCGGAAAGAACACGGTAGAAGCGCTGCAATCAGGCACTATCTTTGGCTTTGCCGGCCAAGTAGATGGTTTGGTCAATCGCATCAGCGATGAATTAGATGCGCTCTATCCCAATAACGAGAAAATCTCTGTGATTGCCACTGGAGGATTAGCGCCACTCGTACTAGGAATTTCCGAGACCATTGATTATCACGAACCAGATCTCACACTCATTGGCCTGCGTCTTGTGCACGAACGGAATGGATAGACTCCCGTCACTATGACGGAAAACGACCTTCCCGAACAATTAAGGATTCGTCGCGAGAAACGCGAATCTCTTCTTGGTCGTGGCGTATCTCCATATCCCGTCTCGGTTCCACGGACGTCGACCCTGAAAGAGATCCGAGCCCGCTTCAAAGATCTCGAGATTGATAAATCCTCAGGCGTCACTGAAAGCGTGACTGGCCGAATTATTTTTAAGCGCGATACCGGCAAGCTCTGTTTTGCAACGTTACGTGAAGGTGATGGAACCGAATTACAAGCAATGTTCTCACTCGATAAAGTCGGGGAAGCGCTGCTAGAAAATTGGAAATCCGATATTGATCTTGGCGATATCGTCAGCGTTACTGGCGAAGTAATTACCTCAAAACGCGGCGAACTTTCCATTCTGGCCAATACTTATCACTTAGCCGCAAAAGCGCTCCGCCCACTTCCTAACGAACATAATCCTTTAAGCGAAGAGACCCGCGTTCGCCAGCGCTATGTCGATTTGATTGTTCGACCTGAAGCGCGTGATACCGCACGTATCCGGCCGAAAGTTTTGAAATCTCTCCGCGACACTTTTGATAAACGTGAATTCATCGAAGTTGAAACCCCGATGCTCCAAGTTATGCATGGTGGCGCTGCTGCTCGACCATTTAAGACTTTTAGCAATGCCTATGACATTGATCTTTTCTTACGTATCGCCCCAGAACTCTTCCTCAAACGATGCGTCGTTGGCGGACTTGAGAAAGTATTTGAAATCAACCGCAATTTCCGCAACGAGGGCGCAGACTCCAGCCACTCACCTGAATTCGCGATGCTCGAGATGTATTGGGCGTATGCCGATTGGCGCGATATGAAGGCGCTTACCCAAGAATTGATCCAGAACGCCGCAATGGCAGTAGCGGGGTCTCACAAAGTCACACACCATGATGGTCGTGTTAGTGATCTTGGCGGTCAATGGCGGGAAGTTAATTTCTACGACGCGATCTCCGAAAAAGTTGGTGAGACTGTTACTCCCCAATCCTCATTTGATGATTTGAAGAAGATTGCCCACAAAATCGGGCTCAAGATCGACCCGAAGTGGATTCACGGCAAGCTCGCTGAAGAGATTTTCGAGCACGTTTATAAAGACAATCTCCAGACTCCTACTTTTGTTATGGGTTATCCCGTTGATACCTCACCGCTTGTTCGCGAACACCGCGACACCCCGGGCATAGTTGAAAAGTGGGATCTCTATGTTGATGGCTTTGAACTTGCAACTGGATACTCCGAGCTTGTTGATCCTGTTATCCAACGCGAACGTCTTGTTGAACAAGCAAAGCTTGGCGCTAAAGGTGATCTAGAAGCGATGCAAGTTGATGAGGATTTCCTCCGCGCAATGGAACATGGCATGCCCCCGATGGGTGGTGTTGGAATGGGAATTGATCGCTTATTGATGGCGATTACTGGTCTTGGTATACGTGAAACAATTCTCTTCCCGCTCGTAAAACCAGAAGAGAATTAAATGTCAGTCACAATTCGTCCAGCGAAAACTAGCGATATCAAAGCGATCCGCACCATCATCGATACTTATTCATTGCAACGTCGCTTACTCTCTAAGGAGACAGTTATGTTGTATGAAGATGTCCAAGAATTCTTTGTGGCTGAAAAAGATAATAAAGTCATTGGTTGCGGCGCATTACACGTGCTCTGGGAGGATCTTGGTGAAGTTCGTACTGTGGCTGTCATCGAAGAATTTCGCGGCCAAAAAATTGGTCACCAGATCATGAGCGCCATCATCGAACGCGCCAAATCACTTGGTTTGAAACGTCTCTTCTGTCTCACATTTGAAACTGGATTCTTCGGAAAACATGGATTCAATGAAATCCAAGGCGCTCCCGTTGAACCCGAGGTCTATCAACAACTCTTACGTTCGTATGACGAAGGTATCGCCGAATTCTTGGATCTTGAGAGCGTGAAGCCCAACACCCTGGGCAATACCCGCATGCTCAAGATTCTCTAATCTAAATCGGGCATAAAAACCCAAATCTTGAGGTTGTAGCCCTCACAGATTCCCATATATAGATCTACATCACGCGGGAATCAGGGCAAGAAATAGATGTCGCACCGTTCGGGGCCTTCTTATACGCTAGCCCGCACGAGATAAAAGGAGCACTACCGATGTTTGAGCGCTTTACCGACCGGGCCCGTCGCGTTGTTGTCCTCGCGCAAGAAGAAGCTCGCATGCTCAATCACAATTACATCGGCACCGAACATATCCTCCTCGGCCTCATCCATGAAGGCGAAGGCGTCGCAGCTAAAGGTCTTGAATCACTCGGAATTTCTCTCGAAGGCGTCCGTTCACAAGTTGAAGAAATTATCGGCCAAGGACAACAAGCTCCGTCGGGCCACATTCCATTTACTCCTCGCGCAAAGAAAGTTCTCGAACTTTCACTTCGTGAAGCGCTCCAACTTGGACATAATTACATCGGAACCGAACATATTCTTCTTGGACTTATTCGCGAAGGCGAAGGCGTCGCAGCACAAGTGTTAGTAAAACTCGGCGCAGATTTGAATCGCGTTCGCCAACAAGTCATCCAGTTACTTTCTGGATACCAAGGCAAAGAAGCGGTCGCATCGGGCCCAGCAGAAGGAACTCCATCTACTTCTCTTGTTCTTGATCAATTCGGTCGCAATCTCACTTCGGCTGCGCGCGAAGGAAAACTTGATCCTGTTATTGGCCGCGAAAAAGAGATCGAACGCGTCATGCAGGTTCTCTCACGTCGCACTAAAAACAATCCAGTCCTGATTGGTGAACCTGGCGTTGGTAAGACCGCAGTCGTTGAAGGTCTTGCTCAAGCAATCATCAAGGGCGATGTCCCAGAAACATTGAAAGATAAACAACTCTACTCACTTGACCTCGGCGCACTCGTCGCTGGTTCGCGTTATCGCGGTGATTTCGAAGAGCGCTTGAAGAAAGTTCTGAAGGAAATCCGCACTCGCGGCGACATTATTCTTTTCATCGACGAAATTCATACTCTCGTCGGCGCCGGTGCAGCAGAAGGTGCGATTGATGCCGCAAGCATCTTGAAGCCAATGCTCGCTCGCGGTGAGCTCCAGACAATTGGCGCCACAACTCTTGATGAGTATCGCAAGCACCTGGAAAAAGACGCAGCTCTCGAGCGTCGTTTCCAGCCAATTCAAGTTGCTGAGCCATCACTTACTCACACCATTGAAATTCTTAAGGGTCTTCGTGATCGCTACGAATCACACCACAAGGTTTCCATTAACGATGACGCAATCGTTGCTGCTGCAACTCTTGCTGATCGCTATATCTCCGATCGCTTCCTTCCAGATAAAGCAATCGATCTTCTTGATGAAGCAGGTTCACGCCTCCGTATTCGTCGTATGACTGCGCCCCCAGAACTACGCGCATTTGATGACAAGATCGCTGATGT
>JBJTHB010000039.1:0-7208 GCA_046094245.1 Actinomycetota bacterium | reverse complement strand
ACATATTTTGCTAGGACATCAACTTCGATATTCACATCATCACCAACACGTCTAGTACCAAGCGTTGTCTTTGCCAATGTTTCGGGAATTAGCCACATTGTTGCTTCATGGAGGGAATCATCGATGCTACCGATGGTAAGTGAGACGCCATCAACACAGATTGAGCCTTGATTGACGACGTACTTAAGTAAATTACCTGGGACAGTTACGGCGAATCTTTGCCACTTGTCGCCAGGTTCATTTGCGACGATCTTTGCTACGCCATCTACATGCCCTTGAACGATGTGCCCACCAAGTCGAGCATCAGCTCTCGTTGCCAGCTCAGCATTGACTCGAGTCCCTACATCCACTCGACCAAGATTGCTTAGTTTGAGCGTTTGAATCATGACATCGACAGTGATCAGATTCCCAACGATACGTGTGGCAGTGAGGCAGACGCCATTGATAGAGATCGAGTCACCAACGCCCATGGATTCTGCCAATTTCGTTTCTATCGTGAGGATCGATGATTCCTCGCCACGTTCGATTGCGTGAATAGTTGCGACATCTTGAACTAATCCTGTGAACATCTACCGCACTCCTTCCTGCAGAAATTCTTCTTGGAATAAAGCAGTGTCGGGGTTTCCAGATCGCAACAATTGGACTCGAAGGTCTTTTCCAATTCGGCTTATCTCGCCAAATGACATATTTATCTTCTCGTTCAACGTTGTGATGGGGAGCTCTTCGGCAAAACTCTTGCCTTGTCCTAGAAGAGAAGGAGCTTGATAAAGAATAACTTCATCGACGATTCCAGTGTTCAGGAGCGCGCTATTGAATCGCGCTCCTGCTTCGATCAAGAGTTGATTCCATCCCTCGCTTCGTGCCACGTCGAGCAACTCTTCGAATGAACGAGATGACACAAATCGAGTTTCAGCCCGATTGTTTCTTATCTGTGCGTCGTGAGGGATAGCGCGCTCCCCCATCACGATACGGACTGGGTTCTTATCGTTATTCGAATTTCCTTCTATTGGAAATCGTGGAGTCAAGTTTGGGTTATCTCGCAATACTGTTTCTGTGGTCGTGACAACTGCGTCAGAGATACTCCGTAAGTGCGCCACATCGAATCGAGCCTCTTCGGATGTAATCCATTGTGACGTTCCATCGGCAGCCGCAATCTTTCCATCGAGCGTTGATGCGATTTTTGTGATGATCCAAGGAAGTCCCGTTTGAACTTTCTTCAGCCAAGCTCTGTTCGAATAAGCGACATAATCACGTGCAACTTCGCTCACTACTTCTATTCCTGCGGCCTTCAATCGCTCCGTGCCACCGCTTGCGACAGGATTGGGATCAGAGACTGCGAAAACAACTCGCCCAAATTTTGCTTCGATAATTGCATCACTGCAGGGTGGTGTCTTGCCATGGTGATTACATGGTTCAAGAGTCACGACTAATGTAGCTTTCGAAAAATCTTTGAAACCGTGAGCACGAGCGTTGTTGATTGCAAGTACTTCAGCATGTTCGACTCCGGCATGAAAACCTGAGCCAACTTCCTCTCCAGCGATATCGAGGATTACTGCACCGACAATGGGATTTGGCGAAGTACGGCCAAGACCACGCAGCGAGAGCGTGTTGGCGCGCAACATCGCGCGTTGCCATTGCAACATCTCTCGATCATTCGGTTTCATTACGCCTCTTCGGTTAGTGATGACACCGGGGCGCGAAAGGAGCAAAACCACAAGCAAACTTGATTGCTCACGAGACCACAAAGACACATCACAGATGTGCAGACGCGAGCAAACCAATAAGGCTTGCGTATGTGTTCCCTCTCATCCGGACTTTAACCGTCGGTCTTGGAATTTCACCAAGTCCACCGTTAGCTGGATGCAAACGGGTCGCAGACTGTGACTGCCGGTTCGGAATTACACCGACCCCGGAAACAACAGCGCGAGTTTACCTAATTGCCATCCCAGAGCGCCATTTCGCGCTTGAATGGATCCAGACCCATAGGCCCAAGACCGAGGGCAAAAGCATGGAACTTCTTTAATTCAAACTTGGAGCCAAGTCGATTCTTCGCGGCTTCGCGGCATTCCATCCAAAAGCGCTCTCCAACTTTGTAGGAAATGGCTTGTCCGGGCCAACCGAGGTAACGATCAACTTCACTTCGCGCTGAAATTTGATCAAGGAGCGCTCGCTCGTGAAGAAGTTTGAATGCAGATTCTGCATTCCATACTTCGCCATTGAAATCCTTATAGCCACAGTGCATGCCGATATCGACAACAATTCGAGCAGCGCGCAAGCCTTGGGCAGAGAGGTATCCCATTTCGTAACCAGGATCTTCAAATGCCCCAAGTTCATCCATCAAACGTTCTGCGTATAGCGCCCAACCTTCGCTGTAACCGGAGATAAAAACGCGATTTCGTTGGAATCGATTGAGGCGAGTGGTGTTGATTTTTGTGGTGGCAATTTGAAGATGGTGACCCGGAACTGCTTCGTGGTACCACGTAGAAACTATGTGCCACCAACCGAAAGTCTTACGTCCCATTGTGGGATACCAGGTCGTTCCTGGTCGGCTGAGATCCTCACTTGGTCCCATGTAGTAAGCCGCCGACGCACTTCCTTCGGGAGCAAGACGGGCTTCGCAATTTCGAATTCGTGGATCAATATCGAATTCTTTTCCATCCAATCTCTCTACTGCCGCATCGATGAACTCTCTAAGTTTTTTGAGAAGAGCTTCTTCACCTTCTACGGTGTAACGAGGATCTTTTTCCAGACGATCTGCAACTTCACGAAGCGTGGTCGCATCTGGATACAGTTTCTTTGCTGCAATCCACATACGTTCATTTATCTGCTCGAGCTGGGAAACCCCCCATTCATATGTGTCCCGCAGGTCTAGATCTGCACCGGTGAAGTGACGGGCCCACATTTTGTAACGAGCCTCGCCTACTCCATCGGTTGGGAGAGCTTGTGGCGCATACACATCACGAAGCCACGATGCCATCGAAGTACAGGCACTCTCGGCGTTTTTCGCAGCCGTCATTAACTCCTGGTTGTCACCCGCAGGATTGAATTTCTTCGCCACGTTGGTGAAGGCACCTTTGGCAAAAGTGTCGAGTTGCCCTGCTGTTGCAAGAACTTGGCGGCGTGAATTGAACTTTCCTTTTTCAGCAACAAACGAGAGCGTGGATTTCCAGCCCTCCAGTGCCGCACCAATTCCGTTCATGCGCTTGACTACATTGGAAATGGTCTCTGGTTTCTCTTTATTCATCATCTCAAAGACTTGTCGAATGCTCGTCACAGGCGAAGAAATGAGGTTGAAGAGGATGCGAGCTTCATACGTATCATTGAGATTAAGTTCAGAAGTGAGTCTTTCGACGGCTACATCGCGAGCGATTCGGTCATACTCGTTTGCGGGAGTCTCTGCCTTGAGCGCTTGAAGGGTAGAACGCGTGAGTTCAGCGCGTTTCTCATTGCCCACCATTGAAAGATCATCAAGTTGATCATCGAGGCCCGGTACTCCCAACATAGTTGCACCAATCGGCGATAACTTAATTCCCTCTTCCATGAAGCGGTCGAGTATTTGTGAGATAGGCGTGCTTGTCATTACTTCTCCTTAGAGCCGTCTTCAATCTCGACGAGATCAAAGTTTCCATCTGCAATCTGTCCTTGCGATCTATACATCTCTAGTTTTGCTCGGGTATCTGCAATATCAAGATTACGCATCGTTAACTGACCAATGCGATCAGTCGGACCAAATGCGGCAGATTCGGTGCGCTCCATCGATAGCTTCTCAGGGTGATAACTAAAACCATCTCCGCGAGTATCGATAATCGAGTAATCATCGCCGCGACGGAGTCGTAGGGTGACTTCACCAGTGACGGCAGAGGCAACCCATCGCGTAAGAGATTCACGAAGCATTAACGATTGCGGATCTAACCAGCGGCCTTCATAGAGCAAGCGTCCGAGTCTGCGACCCTCCGCATGATAATTCGCAATGGTGTCTTCATTGTGAATGGCGGAAAGTAGTCGCTCATATGCAATGAAGAGCAAGGCCATTCCAGGCGCCTCGTAAATTCCACGGCTTTTCGCTTCAATGATGCGGTTCTCGATCTGATCTGACATGCCGAGTCCATGACGACCACCAATCGCATTGGCTTCTTTCATCAGCGCAACGGAATCAGCGAAATCTTTACCATTGATGGCAACTGGCCGACCCTGTTTAAATGAAATACGGACATCTTCACTGTGAATTGCGATCGAACTATCCCAAAACTTAACGCCCATGATGGGATCCACAAGTTCGATCGATGATGAGAGTTCCTCAAGTTGTTTTGCCTCATGAGTTGCACCCAGGATATTTGCATCCGTGGAATATGCCTTCTCCACACTATCGCGATAGGGCAATTTGCGCTCTGAAAGCCATTCTGACATCTCTTTACGTCCACCAAGTTCGGTGACGAAATCTTGATCAAGCCAGGGTTTGTAAATTCTTAACTGCGGGTTTGCGAGTAAGCCGTAACGATAGAAACGTTCGATGTCATTTCCCTTATATGTTGAACCATCTCCCCAGATAGAAACTCCATCAGAGAGCATGGATCGAACAAGGAGAGTTCCGGTAACAGCGCGTCCCAGTGGTGTGGTGTTGAAATACACCTTTCCTGCGGTGCGAATATGGAATGCTCCACAAGCAATCGCAGCAAGGCCTTCTTCTACGAGAGAAGATTTGCAGTCAACGAGTCGCGCGATTTCGGCGCCATAATCTTTCGCACGTCCAGGGATGCTGGCAATGTCCCCTTCATCATATTGACCAAGATCTGCAGTGTAGGTACACGGAAGTGCGCCTTTTTCTCGCATCCATGCGACCGCGACAGATGTATCGAGTCCGCCGGAGAAAGCTATGCCGACTTTCTCGCCTTTCGGCAATGTAGCTAAGACTTTCCCAGATGCTTCACGCTTCACAGACATGGTCAAAGCCTAACTGAGTGTTTTACTTCGTCGCGCAGTAATTGCCTCGTTGAGCAGCGTCATCAAGCGGGGTTGCACCTGCCAACTTTCGATGATGGTATCTAACTCCGCAAAATCACTCTTTGAGGGTTGACCGCCCTTATAAATCGCCCGAATCATGAGATTTCTAGGGGTATGTGCGCTATCGATGAACTCGATGACATCTGTCTCGTACCCCAAGACTCGAAGTATCTGCGCCCGAATTGAATCAGTGAGAATGTCGCCGATCCGCTCTCTCAAAATTCCATGACGCGTTGCGATACGCCACGACTCAGGAGCGTTCTTGCTGCTCTTCATTTGGCGCTGAAGATCATGATGGCAACAAGGCGCTACAAGAATTATCTCTGATTGGCTTCTTATCGCCCATGCTAAGGCATCATCACTTGCAGTATCGCAGGCATGTAACGCCAACGTGATATCTGTCCTGCGCTCTGCATATGACGATATTTCTGCGGCAACAAACTCAATCTCGCCTTGGATTCCAACCTCATGTGCAATTTGGACATTTCTACTTCTGCTATCTGCGCGAGAATCAACACCTATGGTCCGTGATTTGAATCCTTTGCTTTTGAGAAATTGATGCGCAGCAAAAGTTAAATATGCGTTACCACAACCAAGATCGACCATCGTTATATCTTCGCGAGATAATGGAAGTAGCCCATTGATGATTTTGAGAAATTCATTTACTTGTAGGAATTTGTCGGTGCGGCTCGGTTTCAACTTGCCATGGTGGTCTGAGATGCCAAGTGCCTGGAAGATTGCTTCGCTTTCTTCAAGAAATCGCGGTTTCTTGCGATCGTGAGTTAGGGCTACACCCGACTCCACTGCATCTATGTCTTTTTTCTTTTTCAACGAAACTTGAGCGTCGCCAGATTTGGTCACCTTGAGAGAAAGCTCTTCAGTCGACGTTTCGACGATGAGATTTCCATATCCCTCGCTCATGAGATCACTAATCGAGAGATTTTTCGGCAATACATTCTTTGTTATGTCGCGTTTTCCGTCATGGCTCACAATCTGAAAATGAAGTACGTCTTTAATCTCGACTGGTCGAATATCGATCCTCTCAAACTGAGGCGTAAAGGTCTTTCTTCGACCAGAAAATACGGCTCTATGGACCTGACGAGGATTGGCGAGCAGTTCTGAGGCACGTGCTAGCGCATCGCTAAGACTTTGAATCATGGATGCAACTCCCACACCACATTCACAATTGTCTTCCTCTCGAGAACACAGTAACTCTCGGTTAGTCTACGGCGGTGAGAAGTACCCGACCCATTTTCTGGATCTTTGTGCCGGTGTTATTGGCAATGTCCGTTGGCGGGATCTGGGGTACCGTCAATTACGGTCCAATAGGGAAACCTTCACAAGCGGTAATCGAATGCGAAAACTTGTATTCCTTCGTAGCTGCAGAAGAAGCTACGGGTAAAGCAAGTTGGGGTAAATACCGAGAATTGATTGATGAATATCTCGCGATTGATGAGACCTCGTCCCAACGAGTTCCCGTGATCGAGAAGATGGCAAGCACAGTCATTGATGTCCTAGGTCATGATCTCGCAATCTATAAAGAGATGAACAAGTACCTTTCGTGCGTACTACAAGAAAAACGTAGCGAGATTTCTGGCATGATCACGGAAACTGAAACTGCGATTAATTTCCTCAATGGCAGCACCCCAATCAATGGCAATTTCTTCGACCCAAAACTTGGGACGTGGAACACCACTTACTACGAGGAATATCTCAGCGCTCTCGACTTCTTGAAGCCGATCAAGAAAACTGGCGTTTAGGTCTAGGCGCCGCTCACTCGTTGTTTGCGTAACGTCGTCCGATTAATATCTTTTGACCTCTCGTGACGCTTTCTTAATTGCAACTCAATCGCTTCAGCGGCTTCATCAAAGGCAGCGACATCATTGAAGCCTGACCCTTCGGCGCGAAGTAATGGTCCAGCGCCATGAGATGTCAGAATGACTCGATGTGAACGTTTTCCGAAGTGTGGATTAGCTTCATGACGCACATCTATGTACATACGTTCTATCGTTATTCCGAAACGTTCAAGTCTCTCTAATCTTTCAACAGCAATTTCTTCAAAATCTGAGGCCAGTGCGACTCCGTGGTTGTGAGTGATGATCTTCATTCTTGCTCCTCTAGCTCGTTAGCAAGGTTCGCAAAGAAAATTACTCCGACATTTCGAGTGTGACAATAGAAATATGAAGAGAAAGTCTCGAGATGAGGTC
>JBJTHB010000038.1:0-4961 GCA_046094245.1 Actinomycetota bacterium | reverse complement strand
GGTGTGAAAGTCACAAACGATGCGTTAGTGCAATCAAAGATTGTTGATGAGTTCCGTGGTCGCGTATTTGCGGTGTATGACGTTATGGTGAATATGGGAATTGTTTCTGGCGCAATCATCGCTGCATTTGTTCTGCCAGCTGATGGGGTTTCTTCGGTTCTGCCCGCACTCATCGCACTTGCTTATGTTCTTGTGGCGCTCGTTGTGTTGCGTCCGAAAAGATTCAATAGCGACTTTTAACTTTGGTTCTCAGCCCACCATTTTCGCAGTTCGGCTTCAGCGCGCTCTTCACCGAGTGGTCCATGTTCAAGACGTAGTTCGAGTAAGTAGTCATACGCCTTACCGATCTTTGGACCAGCAGGAATTCCCAGTAATTTCATAATCGCATGACCATCAAGATCGGGCCGGATCTTCAATAACTCTTCTTCCTCCATGAGTTGGGTGATGCGATCTTCCAGGCTGTTGTAGTGCGTCGCTAGATTCTCGGCTTTCTTCTTATTCCGAGTCGTGCAATCTGCGCGCGTGAGAACGTGGAGATGGGTGAGTAAATCGCCGGCATCGCGTACATAGCGACGGACGGCTGAATCGGTCCATGCACCATCGCCGTAGCCGTGAAAACGTAGGTGTAAGAAGACTAATTGCGATACATCTTCAACCACTTCATGATCAAAACGGAGCTTCTTTAACCGCTCTTTTGTCATGCGTGCGCCAACAACTTCGTGGTGATGGAACGAAACACCACCACCGGGGATGAGAGCGCGGGTCTTAGGTTTACCGACATCGTGCATAAGCGCTGCAAGGCGAGCCACAAGGTTTGGTCCTTCGAGACGATCTTCTAGCGCCATAGATTGTTCGACCACAGTAAGGGTGTGTTCGTATACATCTTTATGGTGATGGTGTTCGTCGATTTCTAGTCGGAGCTTGGGAATCTCAGGTAAGAACTTCTCACATAATCCAGTGTCGACCAAGATGGTGATTCCTAGGCGTGGATTATTGGACATTACAGTTTTAATGAACTCATCACGGATTCGTTCAGCAGAAATAATGGAGAGGCGATCTGCCATTTCTTTCATGGCGTTGAGGACATCATCGTCAATAGTGAAATCTAGTTGCGCCGCAAATCGTGCAGCGCGGAGCATTCGAAGTGGGTCGTCAGAGAACGAGAGTTCAGGAGTGCCTGGAGTACGCAAAACCTTCTTTAGTAGATCAGTAACGCCATTGTGAGGATCGATGAATTCTGGAGTTTGGGTTGTTAATTCAATCGCCATCGCATTCACAGTGAAGTCGCGACGGAGGAGATCACCTTCGATTGAATCACCAAAGTTCACTTCTGGTTTGCGTGAATCGCTCTCGTAAGAATCGGCGCGATATGTAGTGATTTCGTAAGTAACGTTATCTTTCTTTGCGCCAATCGTTCCGAATTTGATGCCAACATCCCATACATCGGTCGCCCACTTCTTCAGTAATTTCTTTGTATCTTCTGGGCGCGCATTTGTGGTGAAATCCAAATCATTTCCTAAACGCCCCAATAACGAATCGCGTACTGGGCCACCCACGAGTGCGAGACGGAAACCGGCAGCCTTGAATTGCGCCGCAAGATCAAAAGCTTGAGGCGCGCGCTCACGTAGCGTTGTGATTGCAATCTCGCTCGCTGCAGATAAAGGAGTTTCCATATCAGCCTAAGGCTACCGATGAGAGCCACCCGCTAGTCTTGCGCTATGACCCCGGCACCTAGTGCGGGCGGCGAAGAAGTTAAGAAGAAGCGAAAGCGGAGGCGCTCTCGTTCTAAATCTTCACAACGCTCACACTCGAAGAATCCTCAAACGCAAAATCGCCCGAAAAAACCGTATGCCAAAAGAGTGGATGAAGTAAGCGCTGGTGGTCTAGTAATTGATAGCACTGGCACTAAAGGTTTATTGATTGGCCGCCTCGATGCAAAAGATGCGAAGCGAGAGCGGCTCTTATGGTCACTTCCTAAAGGGCATATTGAAACTGGTGAAACTCCGGAAGAAGCTGCGATCCGTGAAGTCCGTGAAGAGACTGGAATTGAAAGTCAGATTGATAAATCTTTAGGGGTTATTGATTTCTGGTTTATGGCTGGCGGAAAGCGCATTCATAAGACCGTGCATCATTTCTTGTTTAAAGAGACGGGCGGAAAAATCTCACCACAAGTAAGTGAAGTCGATGATGTACGCTGGTTTCCACTCGAAGAAATTGTTGAAAAACTCGCATACCCTGATGAGAAGAAGTTGATCTCTCGTTCTAAAGAGATGATCCCATGAGGATCTTTCGCTCACTTATTGCAGTTCTCTTTCTCGTCGCCGCATTCCCTACCCCTGCACAAGCAGATACCTTAATTACTCTGGCTAAACCATCGTTTAGATTGGCTGATGGTCGCTTTCTCAATAATGATTTGGCGGGACTACTTGCTACCAATGCTGAGTTAGATACCGTCTTAGCTAAACCAATCCGCGGTTCACGCACGTGGCTCATTGATCCAGCGCTCTTTGAGGAGATCGCAGATCTTGGTGATGGATATGTCTATATTGATGCTGAAGGAAATGATGTAACGGTTGATGAGTTTCCTGCGGCTGAACAATGGTTATCGCTCTTCACTTTCGTCACCCGCAATGATCGAATTGTCGCGATGACATATGGAAATCCCAGCGTGAGTTACTTGCGCACATATGCGCCTGGTGAGCTGGCGACTTACAACAAACTTTCACAGACTCGGCTCGCAGAAATCCTTGGTCGAGAAGTGAGCGCGCCGTCGAGCGTTGCTAGTACTGGAAACCCTTCGGCGGCAGCCCAGAATTCTTACTCCACGCTGCGAAAATCGATTCGGATCATCAACTCACTTGTCACAACAAGAGATGTTGAGGATCTACGGTTGGGATTAGCAAAGACTCTAAATCCTGGATTCACCAAAGCAAGCGCTCTCACAATGGTTCGTAGCTATCAAAATGAAGTCTCAGAATTCCAAAAGCGATTACGAGTCTCGCCAGGTAACTACACGATCACGGCAGCCAAATATGACTTACCGGTAACGCTCATCAACGATTTCGATCAACTCGTGAGCATTGATTTGGATATCACCACAACCAACAGTCGCGTACTTGTTTCACAAGTACCGCGCATTACTCTTCAACCCCGCTCACAGATCCAGATCAATCTTCCAATTCAAGTGATTGCATCAGGGGAGACTGCGCTTCGACTGCAAATACGAACACCTCAAGGAAGCGCGATTGGGGAAAGCACGCGCATCCCGTTGCGACTCGCGGTGATTTCGCCAGTAACCACATGGTTTACCACTGGGATGGCGATAATTCTTTTATTGGCTGCCATCGTGCAGAGCGTCCGACGTGTGAAGCGGAGGAAGAGTAATGAGTGATGATGCTGGTTTAATTCGCTCTTCATCCTTGATGGGTCTCGGCACAATCTTCTCGCGCGTCACTGGTTTCATCCGCAATTTACTTCTTGTTGCAGCTTTAGGAACAGGAATCTTGGGCGATGCATATAACGTCGCTAACACAACACCGAACATCATCTACAACTTATTGATTGGTGGCGCATTATCAGCTGTCTTCGTTCCACAAATTGTGAAATCTTTCCGAGATCCTGATGGTGGAAGCGCTTATGTAAGTCGCTTGGTTTCGCTACTAACTACTGCACTTCTGCTTATCACGGTAATTGCGATGGTTATTGCGCCACTTTTCATCTCGGTTTACGCCCCAAGTTTTGAGGGGCGTTCACGAGATGTGGCCATTGCATTTGCGCTGTATTGCCTCCCGCAGATCCTCTTCTATGGGCTCTTTGGCGTTTTGGGCCAAGTTGCGAATGCGAAGGAGAAGTTTGGCCCGATGATGTGGGCTCCCATCGCAAACAATATGGTCGTTATCGCGCTCTTCTCTTATTTCTTGAGCGTGACCGATGAGATCTCGCTCCAAACGATCAGTGATGGTCAGATCCGATTGTTGGGTATCGGCACCACGATCGGAATTGCTATCCAAGCGCTCATCCTTATCCCAACGATCGCAACATCGGGATTGAAATTGCGTTTTCGTACCGACTGGAGAGGTGTTGGGCTCGATAAAGCGATCCGCCTGGCAAGTTGGATGTTCCTCTTTGTTCTTATCTCTCAACTTGGTTTTCTTCTCACAGTAAATCTTGCAACGCGCGCTGGGGTAGCAGCTGATGTTGCTTACGGTGTTGGTTATACGCCTTATGCAAATGCTTACTTGATTCTCTTGTTGCCACATTCCATCGTCACGATTTCGATTGTGACTGCTTTATTGCCGCGGCTATCTAACTTTGCTCTTGATAAGAAATTAGATGAAGTACGCCAATTAATCTCCACCGCTCTTCGATATGTCGGAATCATTACCGTTCCTGCATCTTTTTTCTTTCTCTTATTTGGGGAGAGAGTTGCAGAAGCGCTCTTCTTTGGTGTCTCTGAAGATAGCGCGATCTATATCGGGCGGCTCTTATCCGCGATGGCGCTTGGTTTGATCCCTCTCTCAATAAATTTAGTTTTTATCCGCGGGTTGAATGCATTTGACAACACTAAGTACCAAGTTCTTTCTAATCTTGTGATTAATGCGGTTGCGGTTGTGCTTTCACTTGTTGCGTATGTGAATATGGAAGCGCGATCAGTCACATTGGGATTGGCTCTCGCTTTTACCGCTAGTTATTGGTGTGGAATCATGGTGACGTACTTTTTATTGAAGAGACATACTGGCGCGCTCAAGATCGCCGCTATTGCACTCTTCTATCTCAAGGTTATGTTGGCTGCTGCGAGCGCTGTGGTCTGCGTCGCTTTTGTTGCTGATCGATTAGCTTTGGTGGGGAATTTTGCTGACCTGATTGGCGTTTTGATTGCTACCTCTCTGATCTACATCCTTGTGGCTCGCGCCATGAGAATCGAAGAAGTGGGCCAGACGATCAAAGTTCTACTACGAAGG
>JBJTHB010000037.1:0-4715 GCA_046094245.1 Actinomycetota bacterium | reverse complement strand
GTTGTGATTCCCGATTGTTGAGCTGCAGTCAAAAATGGATCCGGGCGCAAGAAAAACTGAATGACGATTATTGCTAACGAAAGGGTGACTGCTGAAACTACATAGGGACCGGTCAAACGTGGCAGCCCAAGATTCTCAGCTAAATTTCCCGCAGGTTCCATCAAATTAGGGCCAGTTACTGCGCCAATCGTGGAACCCCAAACTACGAAAGATAATTGCTTTGCGCGCGTCTCATTCGTCGCAAGATCTACCGCAGCAAAGCGCGCTTGGTATCCAGCTGCAGAAGCAGCTCCAACAAGAAATGTTCCCATCAGCATGAGCACAATGTTCTTTTGAGAACCGCCGATGATTGCCAAAATCGAGCCAACGACGCCTGCAACAAAGCCAACTGATAGAGCAAGTCGTCTTCCACCTTGTGCGGTGAGTCGAGCAAGTGGAAGTGCAAGTGCAGCGGCGCCTAGTACCGATGAAGTTTGAGCTAACCCTGCAAGCGTCTCTGAATCGGTTATTGATGCAACGAGTAGCGATCCCGCAGCAACTGTCCCGGCAACTCCAACACCGTTAAGAACTTGGGCGGCAGCAAGGACTTTAACCGTCTTCTCTTGCAACGCCGTATTTGGCATTTACTTCACACGTAACCAGACTGCAGTATCTGTGGGAAGCAGATTGCCCTTCAGAGGACCGCTTGCTACTAATACTTCAGCATTCTGTGGAAGTTCGAAGTCGGATCCAAAGTTGATGTAACACACAAAATTACCTGGACGTGAGAATGCAACTACATCGTGGCCGGAGTTGATCCATTCCATTGGTCCATCACCAAGTCCTGCTTCAGCTTTACGAACTGCTAGCGCTTTGCGATAGATATTCAATGTTGAATTTTCATCATGTTCTTGCGATTCTGCAGAGTACTGTCCCCACCAAGAACTCGCCGGCAACCACGCTTCGTCCGGTGTGAGATTGTTATTTGCAGAAAATCCAAATGCGCCTTGAGGTGAAGTTTTCCATGGAATAGGAACGCGACATCCATCGCGACCTCGATCTTTATATCCACTCATCTTCCATCGCGGATCAGTTAATCGATTCTCTGGAATATCTCGAACTTCGGGAACTGCAAGCTCCTCTCCTTGATACAGATATGTACCTCCAGGAAGTGCTAGCGCCATCAGGGTTGCGCTTCGCGCACGAAGTGTTCCGCGCGCAATATTGAGTTTTGTGGGATCTCCTTGGCGTGACCATGTTGTATCCCCATGATTCGTTAACCCTAAGTCGAGTCGATCTACAGAGCGCACCACATCATGGTTATTGAAGACCCACGAGGTTGGTGCCCCCACTTCTGCAAGAGCGGCGATGGAATTATTGATTTTCTTGCGAATTTCTTCCGGTTTCCAGAGCGTGGTGAGCATCTCGAAATTGAAGGAGTTTTGAAGTTCATCTGCACGAACATAGCGGGCAATGCGCGAGGCCGGACTCACCCATGCTTCAGCAACTGCCATGCGATCTCCAGGATATGAATCAAGAATCTTGCGCCAGCGTCGATATATATCGTGTACACCTTCTTGATCCCAGAATGGCTTGTGTTCCGGGCTAAGCATCCGGGTTAGATTGTTCTTGCCGAAAAGTTTTGCAATCCAACCCTCACGTATATCGGGCAGACCTTTTTCTTTGAACATTCCGTGCGCTACGTCAATGCGGAAACCATCAACGCCTTTATCGAGCCAGAACTTCAATACATCTTCAAAGTGTCGTTGTACTTCAGGATTTTCCCAATTCACATCGGGTTGCTCGACAGCAAAGAGGTGGAGATACCACTGTCCTAACTTTCCATCGGCTTCTGTGATGCGATGCCATGCTGGCCCGCCAAAGACTGCTTGCCAATTATTTGGTGGAAGATCACCGTTCGGTCCTTTGCCATCACGGAAGATGTAACGATTGCGTTCTGGGGATCCTGGTTTTGCTTTCAACGCTGCTTGAAACCATGCGTGCTGATCTGAAGTGTGGTTGGGGACAATGTCGATGATGACTTTGATTCCATGTGAATGTGCATCATCAATCAATCTTTGTGCATCTGCCAGAGTCCCGTAATCAGGTTCGATATTCATGTAATCAGAGACGTCATACCCATGATCGTGTTGTGGTGATGGGTACCAAGGAGTAATCCAAATTGCATCAACGCCCAACTTCTCTAGGTACGGAAGCTTGGAGCGAATACCTTCTACATCTCCGATTCCATCTCCATTGCTGTCAGCAAAAGATCGAATATAGATTTGATAAGTGACCGCGTCACGCCACCATGGACGCTCACCACGCGGGGCAAGTGCAGAACTCACTACTTCTTCTCCTCTAGATATTGCTGCAGGAATGCCCGCTCCTCATCGTTGAGGGGGCGAGATTTTGCAACGCTTTCATCAACAGCGACCTGGACAGTCTTAACTCGAGCACATAAAGCGCCTTTGTTCTTTATTTCGTAAATCATCGTAAAGGAAGAGTTCCCGATGGACTCAACCCAGAGTTCTACATCGACGTAGATTCCACCTTCAAAAATAGGAGCTAGAAAATCGACATCAGCATGAGCAACCACCATCTCAAGGATTCCAGGGCGATTGTTCTTTTGTGACGGCTGCACGAAAGACCATTCAAAGCGAGCCTCTTGAGCAAAGGTCAAATACTTCGCATTGTTGACATGTCCCATTGCATCAAGATCATCCCAACGAACAAAGGCTTTGTGCTGGAACTTCATCGCGTAAGTTTCCGATATGTAACTCGGTGAGGACGCGCCGCTTCTGGGCCTAGACGTTCAATCTTATTCTTTTCGTACGACTCGAAGTTACCTTCGAACCAGAACCATTGTGAATCACCTTCATAAGCAAGAATGTGGGTAGCAACACGGTCCAAGAACCAGCGATCATGCGAGATTACAACAGCACAACCAGGGAAATCTAAAAGTGCATTTTCGAGTGAGCCAAGTGTTTCAACATCAAGATCATTTGTAGGCTCATCGAGAAGCAGCAAGTTTCCGCCCATCTTTAAAGTCAAAGCAAGATTCAGACGATTTCTTTCTCCTCCAGAAAGGACTCCTGCCGCTTTCTGTTGATCAGGCCCTTTGAACCCGAATGCGGACACATACGCTCGGCTCGGCATTTCAACCGCTCCAACTTTCATGAAATCAAGTCCATCAGAAACAACTTCCCACAAGGATTTTTTTGGATCGATTCCACCGCGAGACTGATCCACATAAGAAATCTTCACAGTTTCGCCAACTTTGATGGATCCAGAATCCGGTGTTTCAAGACCCAAGATCATCTTGAACAGCGTTGTCTTTCCAGCACCATTTGGTCCAATCACGCCCACAATTCCATTGCGGGGCAACGAAAAAGATAGGTTGTCGATCAATATGCGCTCGCCAAAACCCTTCGACAAGTTCTCGACTTCAACCACAATATTTCCAAGTCGTGGCCCCATTGGAATTTGAATCTCTTCAAAATCTAACTTGCGAGCTTTCTCGGCTTCAGCTGCCATCTCTTCGTAACGAGCAAGACGGGCTTTGGACTTTGCCTGGCGACCTTTTGCGTTCTGGCGCACCCAGTCCAATTCCTCAGCTAAGCGCTTAGCTCGCTTTGCGTCTTTCTGTCCTTCAACTTTGAGGCGCGCAGCCTTCGTTTCAAGATAGGTCGAATAGTTTCCTTCATACGGATATGCACGGCCACGGTCAAGCTCAAGAATCCACTCAGCAACATTGTCCAAGAAGTAACGATCGTGGGTGATAGCAACAACTGTTCCTTCATACTTTGAAAGGAATTGTTCCAACCACAGAACAGATTCAGCATCGAGATGGTTTGTGGGCTCATCAAGCAACAAGAGATCTGGTTTCTGTAGTAGCAATTTGCATAAAGCGACACGGCGACGTTCACCACCTGAAAGCACTCTTACATCGGCATCAGGAGGTGGGCAGCGAAGCGCATCCATCGCTTGCTCTAATTGCGAATCGAGATCCCACGCATTTAAGTGATCTAGCTTCTCTTGCAGAGTTCCCATCTCAGCTAACAACTTGTCATAGTCAGCATCGGGGTTTGCCATCTCTTCAGAGACTTGATTGAAGCGTGCGAGGAGCGCCATGGTTTCAGCGACGCCTTCTTGAACGTTTTCGAGGACATTCTTCTCTTCATTCAAAGGCGGTTCTTGCAAGAGAATTCCGACTGAGTATCCCGGTGTTAAATACGCTTCACCATTAGATGGTTGTTGTAACCCCGCCATGATTTGGAGAACCGTCGATTTACCTGCACCGTTTGGGCCAACAACACCAATCTTGGCGCCAGGCAGAAACATCAATGTGACGTCATCAAGGATGACTTTGTCACCATGCGCTTTACGCGCCTTCTTCATCGTATAAATGAACTCTGCCACGAGGCGAAACCTTATCGTCTAAGCCTGCAATCCTTTGCAATCGGTAGACTTGCGTCTCGTTAGCGCTCGTAGCTCAGTTGGATAGAGCACTCGCCTTCTAAGCGGGTTGTCGCAGGTTCGATTCCTGCCGGGCGCGCTTTACAGAAAAACATTACAAAAGAAAAACCCGGGCTCCCTCGAGCGCCCGGGAATTTCTTCTACTAGGTGAAGCTTTAGCCGATCTTCTTAATCTGCGCTTCTGCTACAGCTTTTAACTTTCCATCGATGACTACGTACCCGAGCGATGCATTGCTTCCGCCGGTGCAGTCTTCGCT
>JBJTHB010000036.1:0-23616 GCA_046094245.1 Actinomycetota bacterium | reverse complement strand
TTCCATCCAGAAGCGCTGGAAAGAACCTTGCAAGCAACGGAGCAATTCAGTCGCGAGATTGCTCGCCGCGGTGTGCAACGAATCAGATTTTGTGCAACCAGCGCGACACGTGATGCAACTAATCGTGATCTCTTTATTGATGGCGTGAAAGCTATTCTCGGCGTTGAACCAGAAGTCATTACAGGCGAAGAAGAGGCCCGACTTTCCTTTATGGGAGCCACAAAAGAACTACGCGGTAATGGCGCTCCCTATCTCGTCATTGATATTGGCGGTGGATCGACTGAATTTGTCTACGGTTCGACTGATGTTGAGTTTGCCAAGAGCCAGAACATCGGATGCGTCCGCATGAGCGAACGTCATTTATCAACTATCCCGCCGCAGCAACCCGATATCAATCGAGCAATTGCTGATATTGATGAGGCGATTCTTGGCGCTGCGGCACACGTTCCCATTACTCAGGCCTCCACATTAATTGCCGTTGCAGGGACTGCCACAACAGTCGCTGCCGCTGCACTTGATCTTGATGCATATGATCGATATTCCATTCATTTGGCGCGCATTTCTGCAGAACGTGCTCATGAAATATCGCAGAGATTCTTACGGATGACTCGCGATGAAATTGCCGCTCTTCCTTACATGCATCCGGGTCGAGTTGATGTAATCGCAGCAGGATCGCTCGTTCTCTCTCGGATCCTCTTGCATTCTCAAGCGCAAGAATTTGTCGCTTCCGAATCTGACATCCTTGATGGAATGGCCTGGTCTCTTGCGCACTAATCCTGCTCTAGCTGCGCCACAGATTCGTTCTCTTGCACTTCTAGACAGAGCAATAACTGATTGCGATGCATGTCCTCGACTTGTGAAGTGGAGAGAAGAAGTTGCAGTCACTAAACGACGCGCATATCTCAATGAAGATTATTGGGGAAAGCCCATCACTGGATTTGGTCCGGCCAAAGCAAAGTTGTTGATAATCGGTCTCGCACCTGGAGCTCATGGCGCGAATCGAACTGGAAGAGTTTTTACTGGTGATAGTTCAGGGGATTGGTTGTATCGATCGTTACACAAGAATGGTTTGGCAACGATAGAAACCAGCACATCGCGCGATGATGGACAGTCTCTGATTGATACGCGGATTGCTTGTGCTGTTCGATGTGCACCGCCGGGCAATAAACCAACAACTCGGGAAGCTGCGACCTGCCATCCATGGTTACAGCGAGAGTTTGAACTGCTCATGCCCACAACGAGAACCTTTCTGGCGCTCGGATCGATTGCTTGGAAAGCGACGCTCGATACCTTGGAAGAGTTAGATGAACAATTGCCGAGAAAGCGCCCAAAGTTCGGTCATGGCGCCAATTTCAAGTTTCGCGGAAGCGACGGGAATATTAGATTAGTAATCGGGAGTTACCATCCCAGCCAACAGAATACTTTTACGGGAAAGCTCACGCGATCCCAATTGGATTCGGTGGTGAAAAAGGCGAGTAGATTTGCCCACGCAGGAAAGCCCCTGTAGCCCAATGGCAGAGGCAGACGACTTAAAATCGTCCAAGTGTGGGTTCGACCCCCACCGGGGGCACTCGTTGTGAAAAGCTAGACCTCATCGCTGCGTGGCGACGAGGAACCGTAAAAGGAGAGCAATGAACAGTTCTAATCCCGTTCTCGGGAAAGCGTATGGAAATCGTCGTGGCTATGCCTCAATGGGAACCATTCCACAGAACACCCAAGTCGATAATCTAGAAGAGACCTACAACGCTCCAGCAGCGTCGTCACTTCGTACCGGTCGCATGACCATGGATGATGTCGTCGCTCGCACTGGAATGCTCTTCGGAACATCGATCTTGGTCGGTGCAGCTGCCTGGTATTTCAACCTTGGTGGCGGTGCGCTGATGATTGGCTTCATCGGCGGACTTGTGACCGCGATGATCGGAATCTTTAGCAAGACAATTCGTCCTGCTGTTTACCTTACTTATGCTCTGTGCCAAGGTCTAGTCCTCGGCATTATCAGCAACACTTATGAAGTTTTCTATCCAGGAATCGTCCAACAAGCGATCGTCGCAACATCTGCGGCATTCGTTGGAATGCTTTTCCTTTACAAGAGTGGTCGACTTCGTGCGACACCGAAGTTCACTCGTATGTTGATGGGCGCAGCGATCGGATACCTCATCTTGGCGCTCGGAAGCTTTATTGGTTCATTCTTTGGTTTAGGCAATGGCATGGGCCTCTATGGTCTGAGTGGATTTGGTCCATTGCTCGCTATCGCTGGTGTCGCAATCGCATCATTCTTCTTGATTCTTGATTTTGATCAGATTGAAGAAGGCGTTCGCGCTGGAGTTCCGCAAGAAGAATCATGGCGAGCAGGCTTCGGTCTATTGATGACGATGGTCTGGTTATATCTTGAAGTCTTGCGCCTCATCGCAATCTTGCGAGGAAACAACGACTAATACCAATTATTAGGCCTCATTAAGTTGAGGTTTTTGAGAAACCCCGAGACGAGCAGTATTGGTCTCGGGGATTCTTATTGCCGCAAAGATTGCAAGACTAAACACTGCTGCGCTCACGCCGATGGCTGCGCGGTAAGAGAAGAAATCTGAAACAAATCCCAGAAGAACGGGACCAACCATCATTCCCGCATCGCCAGACATCTGCCAGAAGGCATACACCTTCCCACTTTTGCCTTTGATGACATCACCAACAATGGCACCGGCAGAAGCAGCGAAACCTGCTCCAAAACCCATCACGATCATCGCCGCCATATAGAAATAGATATTTGTCGCAAGAATCAGCAAGACTAATGCGAGCATCACTACTGAAAAGCCCACGAGAATTATTGGTTTGCGACCATTCTTGTCTGAATACTTACCGGCCCGCACCATGACTGCGCCTTGAGCAATGAGCGCGATTGTGAAACTTAATCCCACAATGGATGCGCTAGCGCCCAGATCTTCGACGACGAAGAGAGGCAATATTGAAGAGCGCATCCCGAAGAGCACCCAGCTTCCAACGAACGATAAGAAGAGGGAGTAGAGATAAGGCTTTATTTGTAGCGCTTCGCGAATGGTCATGGCTCGCTCGTCTGACTCCACTACTTGTTTTGCGCCTAACCGACTTTCATGGAGATAAATAAGCGAGACCGTCCCAGCTGCAATGAGTAGCCCGGAATAAATGAAGAACGGCGCTCGAGGTGAGAGCGCAATCAAAGCGCCACCGAATGCTGGACCGGCAACTCCGCCAGCGATGAATCCACCGTTGTAGAGCGATTGCGCACGTCCGCGTTGATTGTCTGAAACAACTCGAAGTATCAGCGCTCCAGCCGATACGGAGAACATGGAAGAGCCCAAACCACCAGCAGTTCGAAAAATTAGTAGTTGCTCATAACTTTGGGCCAGACCGGCTAGAAGCGTGAAGATCGAGACCATAAATAGGCCAAATCCCAGTACTACTCGCTCCCCAAAGCGATCTACCAACTTTCCCGAAAAGAGCCCTGAAACGAAGCGCATGATTGCGAATGAGGAAACAATCAACCCAATCAAAGTGTTGGAGACGCCAAAAGTCTTTGCGAAGATTGGGATTGCAGGAATGATTAATCCAAAACCAACTGCAACCAAGAAGGAAATTGCAGTGAGAACCGAAACTTCTTTTGGCAGCCCTTTAAATGGAGAGTTCATCTGGATTAGCCGAGGGCTTCGCCAGTTGCATCATTGCGGGCACTTGCGTGGCTTGCGCTATCTTGCAGAGGTTTCTCCTCGAGCGCGATGGCAAAGAAGAAAGCCAGCGCTACGACTGGAAATGCAGCAAGAAAGACGCTTTGGAATGACGAAGCAAAAGCTTGCAGAACAACTTCTTGTGCTTGAGCAGGAAGAGTTGAAATAACTTCTGTATTGAGAGTGAGCTTCTCGATAAGGCTTGGATCCACGCCGCCGAGCTGCGAGGCTCCAGACTGTAGATTCTGGGCGACTCGATCGCTCAAAATAGTGCCGAAAATCGCGGTTCCAAAGGCTCCACCAAGAGTGCGGAAAAATGTATTTGAGGAAGTAGCGATTCCGAGATCTTTAAAGTCAACTGCATTCTGTAGCGCAATGACAATAGTTTGCATACAAAGCCCAAGTCCGCCACCAATAATTACAGCGAAAATTGCAATCTGCCAGTAAGGAGTGCTCACGCCAGCAGTACTCATCAAGAAAACGCCAAAGCTCATGACAAGAGTTCCAACTACTGGATATTTCTTGTATTTGCCAGTCTTTGTGATCATGCGACCACTTGTGACAGTGAAGGAGAGAATTCCTAACATCAGCGGAATAAGTTTTAGTCCCGCTTCAGTCGCGGAATTGCCTTGGATAATTTGGAGATAGAGCGGTAACATGATGATTGCACCGAACATTCCAGCGCCAATAATGAATCCAATAATCGAAGTAAGCGTGAATGTTCTATTCTGGAAGAGGGTCAGCGGAAGAATCGGTTCTACAGCTTTTGTCTCCCAATACAAGAACACGATTGTGAAGGCTAAGCCGCCGATGATCGCAGCAAGTGTCCGACTTTCAGTCCAGCCATTCTCAGGTCCCAAGACAGAAAGACCAATAAGTAAAGAGGTAACGGCTGCGACAAGCAGGACCGCTCCTAGATAATCAATTTTGTGCTCGCGTTTCACTTTGGGAATGTGAAGCACCATTGCCGTTACAGCCATAGCGAGTAAGCCAAAGGGCAGATTGATGTAGAAAATCCAACGCCAACCAGTGATGCCAAGAATGGTCTCGTTATCGGAGAAGAAACCTCCCAACAATGGGCCGGCAACCGAGGAGATACCCCACACTGCGCCAAAAAGACCTTGATATTTGCCGCGCTCGCGTGGTGAAACCAGGTCGCCAACAATCACGAAGGTCAATCCCATCAATCCACCGGCGCCAAGACCTTGGAGCGCGCGAGTTGCAATGAGTTGTTCCATCGATGTTGAGGCACCTGCGAGGAATGAACCAATTAAGAAGATGATGATTGCAAATTGGTAGACAGGGCGTCGTCCATAGAGATCAGAGATTTTTCCGTAAAGTGGAGTGGATGCTGTGGACGTGAGCAGATAAGCCGTTACAACCCATGAGTAATGATTCAATCCGTTGAAATCTTCGACAATACTCTTCAACGCGGTCGAGACAATAGTCTGGTCGAGAGCTGCAAGCAGCATTCCCGTCATGAGGCTACTCATGACAATCATGATCTCGCGATGTGTGAGCGGTTTCGAATGGTCTACTTTTTTGCGTCCCAGCATGATTTCCTAACGGCGATTTGGATGAGAGGGTCTAGGTTACTACCATGTCATCAGTGAAAAGCGTTATTGCAGAAAATCTCGTAAAGACTTATGACAAAGGCAAAGTAAAAGCCCTCAACGGCCTGAGCCTTGATGTTGAAGAAGGAACAGTATTAGGCGTACTTGGACCTAATGGCGCTGGAAAAACTACAACAGTTCGCATCCTTGCGACTCTTCTCACACCTGATTCGGGACATGCAACTGTCGCAGGTATCGATGTCATCAAAGATCCAGACAAAGTACGCGAAGTAATCGGACTTTCAGGGCAATATGCCGCAGTTGATGAAACGTTGACGGGCTGGGATAACTTGGTGATGTTCAGTCGCCTGTATCACCTTTCTCCATCTGCAGCGAAGAAACGTGCGGAAGAACTCCTTGAACAATTCTCATTAACTGATGCTGCTCGCCGACCGATTCGCACGTACTCTGGTGGCATGCGACGTCGTCTTGACCTCGCAGCATCGTTGATTGTCAGACCAAAGATTCTCTTCCTTGATGAACCGACGACTGGACTTGATCCGCGCGGACGCCAAGAAATGTGGGGTGTTATCGACGGATTAGTTAAAGATGGAACAACGTTGCTCCTCACTACACAATACTTAGAAGAAGCTGACCAACTAGCCGATGACATCGCAGTTATTGACCATGGAACGGTAATTGCTCGCGGAACTTCCGATCAATTGAAGCGCCAAGTTGGCGGAGAACGCCTCGAGATTATTGTGGAATCACAGGACCTGAAGAAGGTCACTGAGATCGTTGAGAAGGTAAGTGGCGGAAAAGCTTCGGTCGATGAAGGTAGTCGCCAAGTTTCTGCGCCGGTCACAACAGGTTCAAAAGCGCTCATTGAGGCTGCTCGATCACTCGATGACGAGGGAATTCATCCACTTGATATCGGCTTGAAGCGACCATCTCTTGATGATGTGTTTATCGCACTAACTGGTCACGTAGCCGAAGAGAAGAAGGAAGAGGAAATTCTTGATCCTCGAGCACGGAGAAAGAAGAAAAAGAAATGATGACGTCAGTCTCGGATTCCTTAGTAATTACTAAGCGCCAACTTCTACAGCTCATTCGCATTCCTGAGGTTCTGATTTTCTCCACCATCCAGCCAGTGATGTTCGTACTTCTCTTTAGATATGTTTTTGGTGGATCTATCTCGACCGGAATTCCGGGCGTTGATTATGTCCAATTACTTATGCCTGGAATCTTCGTACAAACTGTTGCTTTTACTTTGGCTGGAACTGCAGTCGGTCTCGCTGAAGATATGCAGAAAGGCTTGATTGATCGCTTCCGTTCGCTGCCAATTTCACGATCTGCGGTGGTTTTTGGTCGCACCTTGGGAGATGGCGCTCTCAATATCGTCGTTCTGACCGTGATGGGCATTGCTGGTTACTTGGTTGGTTGGCGTCCATCATCCGGATTTCTCAATGTTCTTCTTGGTTTCGGTTTTCTCTTGCTATTCGGATTCTCCATGGCGTGGGTTGGAGTATTGATTGGGCTCTCCGTGCGTTCAGCCCGAGTTGCAAACGCGGCAGTCTTTATTGCTGTTTTCCCGCTGACGTTTTTATCGAACGCATTTGCCCCTACCACCGGAATGCCGAAAGCGCTCCAATACTTTGCTGAATGGAATCCAGTTTCAACGATGGTCGCAGGTTGCAGAGAACTCTTTGGACTACAAAATATTTTTGGCGTAACTGCAAATTCTTGGCCCAGCCAAAACCCATTGGAAATGTCGCTCATTTACATGGTCATCATCATGGCGATCTTCATTCCGCTCAGTGTGCGGAAGTACATCAATACCGCTTCGAAATAAGGAACTAGCTGAAAATCTCAGCTTTCAATACTTTGACGGAAATGTTCTTTCCATTAGGGGCGGTATACGACTTCTCATCACCGATCTTGGCGCCCATTACAGCCGCACCGAGTGGAGATTTCTCGCTGTAGACATCAAGATCACCAGAAGCAATCTCGCGTGAACCAAGCAAGAACTGCATCTCATCGCCCATGATTTCGACAGTGATTTTCATGCCAGGAGCCACAATGCCTTCTGCGCTAGAGGGCGGAGTTCCGATCTCTGCGTTTTCCAACATGTGCTTGAGTTGGCGGATTCGCGCTTCCATCTTTCCTTGCTCTTCGCGAGCTGCGTGGTAGCCGCCGTTCTCCTTTAAATCACCTTCGGCGCGCGCTGATTCAATCTTTTTAACAATCTCGGAGCGACCAGTGGTCTCCAATTGCGCTAATTCCGCAGCGAGGCGATCTGCTGCTTCTTGAGTTAACCAGGTCTTGCTCATAAGGGGATAAGGGTACTTATTTCAATCCTGTGCCGCACGACAGTCCAAGACCGCTGCATTGACGGGGGTTATACGTGTGGGGATCGTCGTGGTTTTGGTGAACTGCCTCGTCGATGATGGCGGAACCAGATCCTCAATCTCTCCCACAACATTCTTATCAATATCACGTGCGACCAGGGTGCAGATAAGAGCAGCGCCAGGCTCTCGCCTTTCAATCAGATATGTAATATCGATTGAATCTATTTTCTCATTTTGAAAACTAACTAAGGTGTAGCGAATCTCGGGGTTTGAGTGGTGCCATGCGCTCCACATCAACCATGGTATGAAAATGATGAAAGTGATACCCGCAGGAATCAACCAGGTGTTTTTCCGCCTCTTCCCATATCTCTCCTCCATCAAAGCACGCTCTTCTGGCGTGAGATTCGAGAAACGTTCACTCATGGGAGAATGATGGCATGGAACAACCGGTATATGACGCGGGGGTCGCTGGCTCTCTCACCATGATCTTCTTAACGATTGCAACTGTGATTTTGCTTCGTAGTTTCTATAGCCGTTGGAAGAGAATGAATGATCGACGCATTGAAGATGAGAAAAACAACTAAGGATTCATGAAGAAATTCGGCGTAGGACTTGCGATTCTTGCGCTCTGTGGAACCTTTATTCGTCTCGGTTTCTGGCAATTAGATCGTGCTGCCGAACTCAAAGAATTGCAGAAGCCTTACGTTGAGCTACCAATTGTTGCCTTAACTGATGTGGCGCAACCTTCAGCCAATCTCAGCGATAACTCCATCAATCGCATTGTCACTTTTAGCGGACGATATGTCATGCAATTTGATGCACCTGGTCAGAAAGATAAAAATGGCAAGACAGCAGAATGGTTAGTGGGACTGCTGGAGGTAGAGGGAAGTGGCGCAATCTTGGTCGTTCGAAGCGATGAGGAAGCAGAGTTGCCGAAAGGTGAAGTTCTCGTCCAAGGTCGACTCTTGGTCCGCCAATTCGACGATCGCGTTGCAAAAAGTGATGGCGTACTGAGTCGAATCGACCCATCGCTTCTTGTTGGAATGTATGACCTTCCGATCTTTGATGGCTATGTCGTGGCAACAAGTGAAATCGTTGATGAAAAGGCCCTCTCCGTGCCTCGTGTTGCCATTGATCCGGCAAGGCCAAGCGTTCCCGGCTACTACTGGCAACACATCTCCTATGTAGTTATTTGGTGGCTCATGGCGCTGGTAGTAGTTTTTCTACCGTTCTATGGACGCACGAGACGGGTAGAGGGAGCACGACAATGAATGGCGTCATCAAGCGGTTCAGATTCATGGCGTTTGCCGCAGGAATCATGTCGTTATTGCTCTGGTTTGTTGAGCTCCCCGTTGTGTATCTCATGGATAACCCAGATTTAGCGGCAAAAGTTAAGTGGATTCCCTTTGTTCACGGTTATGTCTATGCCTTCTATGTTCTGGCCGCCATTCATTTCACTGCTCGGGCCCGCTTCACGATTAAGCGGATGATTCTCTTCATCTTGGCTGGGACTTTGCCGGTGGCATCTTTCGTTGCCGAGCGGAAAGTAATGAGGGAATTCCCGCTCCAATGACCGTTCGTTCCATCATTAAATCGGCGATCTATCCACTCTATGAGCGAAGGTTGGTTGCCAGGCTTGACCTCGCTAAAACCCCACGCCATATCGGCGTGATCTTGGATGGAAATCGGCGATGGGCAAAAGAGAACCCTTCAAAATCTGGCGATACATCTTCCTCTCATGGGCATCGAGCTGGCGCGGGAAAAATCATTGAGCTCCTTACCTGGTGCGAAGAGACTTCGATAGATGTTGTGACGCTCTGGCTATTGTCGAGCGATAACTTGAAACGTTCGCAAGGAGAGTTGCAGTCGCTCTACTCAATCATTGGTGAAACGGTTGATGACCTCAGCGCGACTGGCCGCTGGAGTATCAAGGTAGTGGGATCTCGAGAACTGCTACCCCAGGCGCTCAATGATCGACTCACAGCTGCGGAGCGGAAGACCCATGGCATCGGGGGAGTCGCGGTCAATGTCGCGATTGGTTACGGTGGACGGTTAGAGATCGTTGATGCAGTAAAGAAGTACTTGATGGAGTGCGAAAACTCTGGAAAGGCGATTGCCCAAATTGCCGAAGAGCTCGATGCTCCAGCGATCGATCGCTATCTCTACACGGCTGGCCAACCTGATCCAGAACTTGTTATTCGAACTTCGGGCGAACAACGACTCGGAGGCTTCTTGTTATGGCAGAGCCATCAATCTGAGTTCTATTTCTGTGAGGCGTATTGGCCAGATTTTCGTCGGGTTGATTTCCTTAGGGCTCTACGTTCCTATGCTGCTCGCCAACGTCGGTTGGGTCGATAAAAAAACCTCAACCTCAACTTGAGCGTGTCGCCCAAGTTCGACCTGCATCAGGATTTACATTTTCTTCTGACGGCGTCGTCCCCCACTTTCCACCGTGAAAGTGCCTGATACAACAGAATACGAAGGAGTTTCTTGGCCCGTAGTAGCTCCGAAGGACGCAAGACATATGTCTTGGACACCAGCGTCCTGCTTGCAGATCCCTCCGCCTTCTTCCGCTTCGACGAGCATGAAATCATCGTCCCGATTGCTGTTATTGGTGAATTAGAGACAAAACGCGATCATCCCGAACTCGGATATTTTGCCCGCGCTGCACTGCGTCAACTTGATGATCTACGTATATCTCACGGTCGCCTCGATAAACCATTGAAAATCACTGCTTCTGGCGGCACTCTCTCAGTCGAGCTCAATCACACCGATACTTCATCGTTGCCTCACGGATTCTTGCGCGACGGAACTAATGACTCTCGAATCTTGGCTGTTGCTCGCAATCTCGTGAGTGAAGGCAAGGATGTAGTTCTTGTCACCAAAGATCTTCCATTACGAGTTAAAGCATCATCAGTTGGCATCACCGCCGAGGAGTATCGCGCTGAACTAGCGCCCAACAGCGGATGGACAGGAATGACCGATGCGACCGTCGGTAGCAAAGTTATCGATGCGCTCTATGCCGGTGAAAAAGTAAGTGACCCGCTAGCTAAAGATCTTCCATGCCATACCGGCGTCGTTCTTCACTCTGAAAAAGGAAGCGCCCTCGCCCGAGTTACATCCGATAAATCTCTGGTGTTGGTCCGCGGCGACAAGAACGCTTTTGGAATCCATGGTCGTTCAGCTGAACAACGGATCGCTCTGGATCTTCTTCTTGATAACGAGATTGGCATCGTCTCTCTCGGTGGTCGAGCCGGTACTGGTAAGTCTGCGCTAGCGCTCTGCGCGGGACTCGAAGCAGTTCTAGAACGCCGACTCCATAAAAAAATCGTGGTCTTCCGTCCGCTCTATCCCGTTGGCGGCCAAGAGTTAGGTTATCTGCCTGGAAGTGAAGGCGAAAAGATGTCGCCCTGGGCTCAAGCAGTCTTCGATACTTTGGGCGCGCTTGTCTCTAATCAGGTAATTGAAGAGATTATGGATCGTGGACTAATCGAAGTTCTACCACTCACCCATATCCGCGGACGTTCACTTCATGACTCATTCGTCATCGTCGATGAAGCACAGTCCCTCGAGCGCGGCGTTCTCCTCACCGTCCTCTCCAGAATCGGTCAAGGCTCCCGAGTCATCCTCACTCACGACATCGCCCAACGAGATAACTTGCGCGTCGGTCGCCATGACGGAGTTGTGGCCGTCGTGGAATCCCTCAAAGGCCATCCACTCTTTGCCCATGTCACCTTGACTCGATCCGAGCGCTCCCAGATCGCCGCTCTCGTCACCGAGCTCCTTGAGGATCCCGTCCAGCTGTACGCTTAAAGAGCCTGAAATAGGGGTTTTACTACAAAACGGATAAATCGGACTCTATACGGGCTGAACAGGGCTTTTGCTATCCACATATCCTGTGAGATTGAACTTTTCTCCGCCACTCGCGAGGTTTAATTTGCGACTCACCCCATCCTTTGTCACCCTAAACCCCAATTCCCCCTTACCTAAGAGCCTTGAAAGAGGAGGTAGAACCATGCTGCGACGCCGTCTTCTCGTCGGGTCGATGGCCTTTGCCTTCCTCTTCCTTACTTCTGTGGAACTCTCCTATGCCCAACCCGCCTCCACGGGCGAAGTCGAGCTTCTAGTTTCTGCTCCCACAACCGAGGAGCTCAAGGCAGCGGTATCGACTCCTAACGAACCAACCTGGCCGACCTTGCTTGAGATGAGCGATCGCTCCTCTGTCTTTGCCTGGGACATGCTCTTGGTAGCGGTCATGATGGAGAAGGTCGAAAAGGCTCGCGAACCTAAGGGCGCGAAATCTGTCGCTAAAGAGATCGCCAAGGAGAAATACGGCTGGGGCAGCTACCAGTTCTCATGCCTCAATACTTTATGGACCAAAGAGAGCAACTGGAATTACAAATCTCGCAACAAGCGGACCGGCGCACATGGAATCCCGCAAGCACTTCCGGCAACCAAGATGGAAGTAATCGGAACAGATTGGCGAACCAATCCAGTCACTCAGATTACGTGGGGTCTGCACTACATCGATGTTCGATATGACACCCCTTGCAAGGCGCTCGCAAAGTTCAAGCGCTCGCGTTATTACTAATTCTTAATTCTCTGGTTTTGTACTAATCGTCAAAGGCTTGCTGGTCTCAGCAAAGAAGTCATTGCCCTTGTCATCCACAACAATGAAGGCAGGGAAGTTCTCAACTTCAATCTTCCAGACTGCTTCCATCCCGAGCTCTTCGTAATCGAGCACTTCAACCTTCTTGATGCAATCTTGGGCGAGGCGAGCAGCTGGACCGCCGATCGATCCAAGATAGAAACCGCCATGTTTCTTGCAGGCATCCGTGACTTGTTTTGAACGGTTGCCTTTAGCAAGCATCACCATTGATCCTCCGAGCGCTTGGAAGAACTCGACATAAGAATCCATACGACCGGCAGTTGTGGGACCGAAAGAACCGGAGGCATACCCCTCAGGAGTCTTAGCTGGCCCTGCGTAATAAACCGGATACTTCTTGAAGTAATCAGGCAATGGTTTTCCAGAATCAACGAGTTCTTTGAGTTGCGCGTGAGCCAAATCGCGTGCCACAACCAGCGTTCCTGACAAGGAGAGACGAGTCTTAACGGGGTGTTTGGAAAGTTCAGCTCTAATCTCATCCATAGATTTGTTCAGGTCAATATTGACGACGTTATCGTTGAGGTGTTCGTCGGTTGTGTCAGGCAAGAAGTGGGCAGGTTCGGTCTCTAATTTCTCAATAAAGACGCCATCTTTGGTGATCTTGGCTTTGGCTTGGCGATCGGCCGAGCAGGAAACCGCAATTGAGATTGGAAGAGATGCGCCATGGCGTGGAAGGCGGATGACGCGAACATCGTGACAGAAATATTTCCCGCCGAATTGAGCTCCGATTCCTAATTTCTGAGTGAGAGTAAAAACCTGTTTCTCCAGTTCGAGATCGCGGAACGCCCGACCAGTCTTGGCATTTCCCTCCGTTGGGAGAGTATCGAGGTACTTGGTGGAAGCTAATTTTGCAGTCTTTGCGGTGAATTCAGCAGAAGTTCCACCGATGACAATCGCTAGGTGGTAGGGCGGACATGCTGCAGTTCCGAGAGAGCGGAGTTTGTCTTCCAGCCAGGTCATAAATGAGGCGGGATTAAGGATCGCTTTCGTCTCTTGGTAGAGGAATGACTTGTTGGCGCTGCCGCCACCTTTTGCGATGAAGAGGAAGTTGTATTCATCGGCATGATCAAAGTCAGAATAGATCTCAACTTGGGCTGGCAAGTTATTGCCGGTGTTCTTCTCTTCCCACGTGGTCACAGCCGCTAGTTGCGAATAACGCAGATTGAGCCTGGTGTAGGCGTCATAGATGCCGCGAGAGATCGTGACTTCGTCGCGTTCGGAGGTGAGAACGTGTTGGCCCTTCTTCCCCATGACAATTGCAGTGCCAGTGTCCTGGCACATGGGAAGGACTCCGCCAGCTGAGATATTGGCATTCTTCAATAAATCAAGGGCCACAAATCGATCGTTTGGAGAGCTCTCAGGATCTTTAAGGATATTGGCTAATTGTTGAAGGTGTTCAGAGCGGAGGTAATGAGAGATGTCATGCAAGGCGACTTCGGTGAGATTGCGAATCGCTTCGGGGGTTACTTTGAGAAAGGTTCTGCCATCAGCCTCAAAAGTCGAGACGCCTTCAGTGGAAACTAGGCGATATTCAGTGGAATCAGCGCCGACCGGAAGAAGATCTTCATAGATGAATTCCGGCATGACTTACTCAGATTCTGCTTCGCTCTTTGCTGCTTCAAGTTTGGCGCGAGCGCCATCAAGCCATTGCTGACATATCGCAGCTAGCTCTTCGCCGCGTTCCCATAACTTCAGTGATTCTTCCAAGCCAACTCCGCCGGCCTCGAGAGTCGCGACAACTTTAGTGAGTTCATCGCGCGCTTCTTCGTAACTGAGTTGGGCCATCTTCGTAATCTACTCGCTTTTCTTATCTGCGCTCTGGCCAGAAGCTGTCGCAATCGCCACACCCTTCGCAAGGCGGAGGCGGATCTCTTCGCCCGCGGAAAGAGATGTGGGGTCTGTGACGATTGAGCCGTTCTTCTTCTGGACAACGGAATAACCACGGTCCAGCGTTGCTTGAGGTGAGAGAGTTCTGACGCGAGCGGCGATATGTGCAACTTCGTCATAGGCCCGAAGCAATCGCGAATTCATGCTCATCCATGAGCGATTGATGAAACCTTTAATGATTTCCTCCCGTGATGTGACCATGACAAGAGGGTCTTTCATGACTGGTCGTTGAATTAAATTCACGATCTTGGTCATTTCTAAAACAACAAGATCATTGATCTTTCGATCCGCGCGATCACGTAAGTTCTTGATCTTGGTCTGCTCTTCTTGGAAATCAGGAACGACGCGCTTTGCGGCATCGGTTGGGGTGGAGGCGCGTAGATCGGCAACGAGATCAAGCAATGGAGTGTCTTGTTCGTGACCGATGGCGCTCACAATTGGTTTGGTACATGAGGCTGCCAAGCGCACGAGGCCTTCATCAGAGAATGGCAGGAGGTCTTCAAAGGATCCACCTCCACGGGTGATGATGATGACATCTACTTCTGGATCGGCATCAAGTTCACGGAGAGCAGCAGAAACTTGGATTACGGCCTCGGCGCCTTGGACAGCGACTTCGCGAGTTTCAAATCGAACAGAGGGCCAGCGACGTCGGGCATTTTCTTTGACATCTTTTTCAGCGGCGCTTGCGCGGCCACAGATCAAACCAATTTTATTAGGAAGAAATGGCAACGGCTTCTTTCGCTCGGTAGCAAAGAGTCCTTCAGCAGCGAGAACTTTCTTCAGTGCTTCAAGTCGAGCTAGCAATTCGCCCACTCCAACTTGACGAATCTCTTTTGCATTCAGTGATAAACGACCGGTAGGAGTGTAGAAATTAACTTTAGAGTTAATGACGACGCGCGCATTTTCGGTTAAAGGCGCAACCGCCTTGAAAACTCCGCGGGGACAGGTAACTTCGAGGTACATATCAACGCTGGGATCGCGCAATCTCATGTAGACCATGCCAGATCCAGCACGATCATTAAGTTGTGCAATCTCACCTTCGACCCAAATTTGTCCAAGTCGATTGATGTAATCGCTGATGGCTTCCGAAACAACGCGGACGGGTACAGGCTTATCGCTTGAAGTTTCGAGCACGGCGTAATGCTAATAGGATGGCGACATGGCCAAACGAGTTCTTCTTGCTGCGCCGCGCGGATATTGCGCTGGCGTGGATCGCGCAGTCGTGACCGTTGAGAAGGCGCTTGACTTGTATGGCGCACCTGTTTATGTCCGCAAGCAGATCGTCCACAACGTTCATGTTGTGTCATCGCTTGAGAAGAAGGGCGCAATCTTCGTTGATGAAACCGATCAAGTTCCAGAAGGTGCCACCGTTATTTTCTCCGCACATGGCGTATCACCGAAAGTTCACGAACAAGCAGCCGCGCGAAACTTGAAGACAATTGATGCGACCTGTCCGCTAGTAACGAAGGTCCATCAAGAGGCTCGACGTTTCGCAGCTGACGACCTACAGATTTTGCTTATCGGCCATGAAGGACATGAAGAGGTTGAAGGAACTGCCGGCGAAGCCCCTGATCATGTGAAGCTCGTTGATGGACTCGACGGGGCGCGTAGCGTTGAGATTGATCCGAACCGTCCGGTTGCCTGGCTCTCTCAAACAACTTTGAGCGTTGATGAAACTTTGGAAGCAGTCGGCATTTTGAAGAATCGCTTCCCACAATTACAAGATCCACCCTCCGATGACATCTGTTATGCCACCCAGAATCGTCAAGTCGCAATCAAGCAGATTGCGCCACAAGCAGATTTGGTGCTTGTCGTCGGTTCCAAGAACTCCTCGAATTCAGTACGACTCGTGGAAGTTGCTTTGGAATATGGAGCCAAAGCTGGCTATCTCATCGATTATGCAAGCGAAGTCAAAGATGAGTGGTTTGAGGGCGTTGAAACAATTGGTGTTTCAAGTGGTGCTTCGGTCCCTGAACTTCTCGTGAAGGATCTATTGGAGGATCTGGCTAAACGTGGTTATGGTGATGTTGAGACTGTGACTGCAATGGAAGAGCATCTGCTCTTCGCTATTCCACCAGAACTACGTAAAGATCTACGCGCTGCGGGCAAGTAGCTTCTTCTGCTCTTTGAAGTAGTACCACCAGCCAAAGAGCGCTCCTGTAAGCAAGAACGGAGCAACGCTAGCAAGGCCAGAAACCAGATCAATTCCAAATCGAGTGATACTCAATGAGAATCCACCAACGGTTGGAAGCAAAATAATCGCAGCAGCGCCAAAAGCAAGTGGCGGATTAACGACGGCAACATAAGTAGTTCCCGGACGACCATAAATTAATGCGCCGTAATAGGCAGCCCAGATTGCAAATCCAGTAAGAAATCCGACGTTTGAGCGGAAGAAGATCTCAATCACCGCAACAAATGCAATGAGTAGGAATTGCAGGATGACGATGCCTGGCTTGGTGAGACCAGCGCCTTTGATGGGGTTCTTGATTGGGGGCTGAGGAAGATTACTTGTCATCGCTATCGCTTTCGTCGAGATCATCATCACCATCGAAGAGATCTGGGGTAGTTAATTCTTTCGGAGAAATTTGACGGACTTCATCATCGACATCCTCGAGAGCCTTGAGTTTGCTGGAGGAAGGAGCGCCAAGTTTGACCATCTTGCGGGCTGGCTTGATGACATTCTCTTCTGCGCTCTTGATGAGATCATTAAAGGCGCGCTCGGTCGATTTAATGCGATCACCCAGAGTTTCGATCTTGCTATGGACTTTGCCGATTCGCTTCAAAAGTTCACCAGCGAGATCTTGAATTTCTTGGGCATTACGGGCGAGTTCGGAGCGGCCAAATACATATGCAACGGTTCGCAATAGCGCCATCATCGTGGTCGGAGTAGCGATAGTTACATTCTTTTCGAATGCTTTATGGAGAAGTTGGGGTTCGACGTCGAGAGCTTCACTCAAAATGGATTCGAAAGGAGCGAAGAGAACGACGTAATCAGGGGAGTTACCTGTTTCTTGGTATCCGCGTTTTGCAAGTGCGTTAACGTGGCCAAGGAGATCTTTAGCGTGGAGTTGCATTAGACGAGCGCGCTCAGCCAAATCCTTCTCCACCACAGCTTCAAGGAAGCGATCGAATGGGAACTTCGAGTCAATGAAGATCTCACTTCCACCCGGGACTGCAATCTTGATGTCAGGCTTAGAGATATCGGTGCCTGTGGTGCGGTAATCCTGTTTGAAGAAATGAACATTCTCAACTAAGCCAGCATTTTCCAAGAGTGTTTCGAGTTGGGCTTCGCCATATTTTCCACGAGTTTGGGAATTCGAGAGAGCGCCAGCAAGTTTCGTGGTTTCGCGCAGAAGAGTTTCGTTTCCGAGTTTCATGTTTTCGATCTGGGTGCGCATTTCAGATTCAGCGCGAGTGCGTTTCAATTCTGCTTCTTGGGCTTGGGTGGTGAGTTGGGTCATTCCAGTAGTCACGGCGCGAAGTTGTTCATTTAATGTAGTGAGTCGATTCTCTTCTTCGCGCATGGCTTCGAGTTGGGTATTCAAGAGCGCGACTTTCCCGCTTTCGGCTACAACTTTCTCGCGCTCTGCTTTGATTCGAAGTGCGCCGATGAGTAATCCAAGCGCCAGGCCAACAATCAGGCCGATGATGAGGTATGTCGCACCGTTCATTCCCGTATCGTGGCAGGGCGCACTGACATTCACGGTTAGGCTCTACCCCTTGTGAGCCTCTCCATCGGAATCGTCGGTCTACCGAATGTCGGAAAGTCGACCCTCTTCAACGCCTTGACCAAGAACAACGTTCTGGCCGCGAACTATCCCTTCGCCACAATCGAGCCGAATGTTGGCGTTGTTGGAGTGCCTGATCCCCGCCTTGAGGTCCTCGCCAAGATTTTTGGTTCGGAAAAAATCATTCCGGCCGCAGTCTCCTTCGTTGATATTGCAGGCATCGTCAAAGGCGCCTCCGAAGGTGCGGGCCTAGGAAATAAATTCCTCGCCAACATCCGCGAAAGCGATGCGATCTGCCAAGTTATCCGCGTTTTCAGCGATGGTGATGTTGTTCATGTCGATGGCCGCGTCGATCCCGCGAGCGATATCGAAACGATCAATACCGAATTACAACTTGCTGATTTACAGACTATTGAAAAGGCTATTCCGCGAATTGAAAAGGAAGCACGCCAGAATAAAGAACGCGCTGCGGTATTGGATGCTGTGAAAGCTGCAGAAAAAGTCTTGGCTGACGGCAAAGTCTTATCAAACTCTGATGTCGATCTTTCGCTCGTCAAGGAGCTTGGACTCCTTACTGCAAAACCTTTCTTATATGTCTTCAATGTCGATGCCGCAGAACTTGCTGATAAGGAATTGCGAGCAAAGATGTCCGCACTTGTCGCACCAGCTGAGGCGATCTTCCTCGATGCTAAGACTGAAGCGGAATTGAGTGAGCTCGATGATGCCGAAGCGCTCGAATTATTGAAGTCGATTGGTCTTGAAGAGCCAGGTTTGAGTACTCTTGCACGTGTTGGATTCGCAACTCTGGGACTTCAGACATATTTGACTGCGGGACCTAAAGAGGCGCGAGCATGGACTATCCACAAAGGCGACACCGCTCCGGCCGCTGCTGGCGTGATTCACACTGATTTCCAGAAAGGCTTTATCAAAGCCGAAGTTATTTCATTTGATGATCTCGTAGATGCGGGCTCGATGAATGAAGCCAGAGCAAAGGGGAAAGTCCGAATGGAAGGCAAGGAATACGTCATGCGTGACGGCGATGTAGTGGAGTTTAGGTTCAATGTCTAAACAACCACATCTAGAAGGACTAACTCTCAAGACCCGCGATGAACTGCGAAATATCGCCATCATCGCCCACGTTGACCACGGCAAGACAACTCTCGTTGATGCGATGTTGTGGCAATCAGGCGCTTTTGCGGCCCATAAAGAACAATCCGAAGCCCAAGACCGCGTCATGGATTCAATGGATCTCGAGCGCGAAAAAGGCATCACAATTCTCGCGAAGAACACTGCGGTCAAGCGCGGCTCCACCATCGTCAACATCATCGATACCCCAGGCCACGCAGATTTCGGTGGTGAAGTAGAACGCGGACTTGAAATGGTTGATGGCGTTGCACTTCTTGTTGATGCCTCCGAAGGACCGCTGCCTCAAACGCGTTTCGTACTTCGTAAAGCGCTCCAGAAAAATCTTCCGGTTATTCTCATCATTAATAAAGTCGATCGCCCAGATGCACGTATTGCAGCCGTTGTTGATGAAGCGTATGGACTCTTCCTTGATCTCGACGCAAATGAAGATCAGATTGATTTCCCGATTGTCTACACTTCAGCTAAAGCGGGTCGTGCGTCTTTAAATCGCCCTGACGACGGAGGAATGCCCGACAACGAGAACCTCGATGTGCTTTTCGACGTTATCTTCAAGACGATTCCTGCTCCGAAATATCACGAAGGCGCTCCGCTTCAAGCGCATGTCACAAACTTAGACTCATCTCCTTATTTGGGTCGTCTTGCTCTCTGTCGCGTTCATGAAGGAACCATCAAGAAAGGCCAGATGGTCACATGGATTAAGACCGATGGTTCACAAGAAAAAGTGAAGATCTCTGAATTGATGATGACTGAAGGTCTCGAGCGCGTTCCCGCAACCGAAGCTGGACCCGGGGACATCATCGCTGTGGCTGGAATCGAAACAATCACTTTGGGCGAAACTCTGGCTGATGCGGAAAATGCACACCCGCTGCCATTAATCACTGTGGATGAACCCAGTATTTCGATGACTATTGGTATCAATACCTCGCCACTTGCGGGCCGAGTCGGAAAGAAACTCACAGCCCGACTTGTGAAGAATCGTTTAGATGCAGAACTCGTTGGAAACGTTTCGCTCCGCATTCTCCCTACTGATCGCCCCGACACATGGGAAGTCCAAGGACGCGGCGAATTACAACTCGCAGTCCTCGTTGAAGTGATGCGTCGTGAAGGATTCGAACTTACTGTCGGAAAACCACAAGTCGTCACAAAGATGATTGATGGAAAACTGCACGAACCGATGGAGCGACTCACGATTGACGCGCCGGAAGATTATCTCGGTGTTATCACCCAATTAATGGCGCTCCGCAAAGGACGTATGGAACAGATGGTCAATCATGGAACTGGTTGGATCCGAATGGATTTCAAAGTCCCATCTCGCGGTCTTATTGGATTCCGTACTGAGTTCTTGACCGAGACTCGCGGAACGGGACTACTACATCACGTATTCGATGGTTACGAACCATGGAGTGGTGAACTTCGTACTCGTAACACTGGTTCGCTGGTATCTGATCGTTCTGGTAACGCGACTTCTTATGCCATCTTTGCTCTGCAAGAGCGTGGAGTCATCTTTTCCGAAGTTGGATCAGATGTTTATGAAGGAATGGTGATTGGAGAAAATTCACGACCAGAGGATATGGATGTCAATATCGTCCGCGAGAAGAAGCTCACCAATATGCGCGCTGCTGGATCAGACGAAAATGAACGCTTGATTCCACCTAAGATCTTAAATCTTGAACAAGCGCTTGAGTATTGCCGCGAAGATGAATGTGTTGAGGTAACCCCCGTGAATGTTCGCATTCGCAAAGTCGTCCTCGACCAAAATGAGCGCTCGCGTCTGACCTCCAAGGCTAAGAAGGCCAACCAAGAGGGCTAGACACGCCGTTTTGCCGCATAAATAGCCACTTTGTCAGTGGTCGGCTGTGTACTCACCTGTATCTAAACGCAGGAGGAAATACACATGAACCTACGAGAGCTCGCCTTCCAACTCTCCGCCATTACCTTGATCGCTGATGCCGCAAAAGAAGCGAAGGATCGATTGCGCCGTGAATTTGCTCAGGCGCTCGAAGAAGTTGGCGCTGATTCGGCGAAGGCTGCCCTCGAAGGCGAAGAGATCGCGAAGGTTTCCCTCATACAACCTCGCACTTCTCCTGAAGTTTTGAATGAGAAGGCATTTGTTGAATGGGTAAAGTCGAATTACGAATTCGAGATAGTCGAATCTGTCCGTGATTCTTTTCGAAAGCATGTGATGGATTCAGTCGAGAACGTTGATGGCACAGCAATCTATAAGCGCACTGGTGAAGTTTTAGATTTCATCCACTTTAATTCACGCGATGCTTACATTGCGACTCGTTTTCTTAGCGGAGGTCGCGAAGTTCTCACCGAAGCTTTCCGTGCTGGGACTCTGACTCCGACCTCGGTGATGGCCGAAGAACTTCAGATGGCGGTGGGCCAGTAATGAGCTACTTTAATTTGAGCGAATACGAGCCAGTTGAGAATCGCATCCGCGCTTTCTGGGCAAAATATCCCAACGGTCGTTTACTTACGGACCTACAAAGAACCGAACGCCCCGATGGACGTATCGAATGGATCTGCCGAACCGAGGCATACACAAATTGCGATGACACACGTCCCCAATCCACCGGTTTTGCTACTGAGATTGAAGGTACATCACCCGTCAATCGCGCTAACGCTTCGGAGAATTGCGAAACTTCAAGTATTGGTCGTTGCTTAGCCAATTTAGGTTTTGCTACTAAAGGTCGACGTCCAAGTCGGGAAGAGATGCAAAAAGCTGCGCGCGCTAATCCACGTAAATCGCTGACTAAAAGTGACTGGGAGACGCTTATAAGCCGTCTTCATGGATGTACCAACCTCAACCAACTCAAGGCTTGGTCGGCGCATGCTGCGGGATTCTCGATGCCAGACGAGAAGCGAAGTGAGTTACTAGGAATGTTCCATACCCATAAGGAGAGCTTGAGTCGCAAGACTGAGGTTGCTTAGTTGATGGTGACGCTGATTGCTCGGTGATCGCTGATTCCATAGTGCTCATGAATCTTTGCGGTGACATCTTTCGGGCTGAGTTCTTTACTCATGATGTAATCAAATTCGATTGATGGTTTCCATGATGGATATGTTGGACCTTTGGCGAGGTCCTTCCACCCCGCAATCTTCGGTCCGAGGCCCCATGGAAGATTGAAATCTCCCGTCATGATGTGGATTCCGGGAAGTTGCTCGACCCACTTTGCAATTTTGCGAAGTTGTTGTGCATTCTTTATCGGAACGAATGAGAGATGAGTTGTTGTAACAGAAATTCCATTCTCAAGTTCTGCCACTAGCGCCGAACGTGGTTCATCAGAAACATAAATTAAGCGTGGGCGCTTTTCACCTGCGACTAAAAGCGGCATACCTAATGGAGCTTTTCCAAGATTGATTCGATGCCAACGCTTAACTGGAATTTTCGACACGATTCCTATGCCATACATCGCTTCATTAGGAAGAGTTAAATCATGATCAAATACCATCGCATCTTTTACGCCGCGCCATTTCTCACCTGGTGTTCCGTACATGGAAGGAGCAAATGCCCAATTCTTCGCTCCCATGAGTTCTGCAATCTCAGCAACTTGATTTCCATGTCCCGAACGCTTTTGTTGCACATCAACTTCTTGTAATGCGATCACATCTGCATTGGAATCTTCATGAAGTTTCACCAGCGCATCTGAAAGTGTGATGGATGATTGTGGGGGAATGGCCATTCCGTGTAGAAGGTTCCACGAGGTCACCGTGAACCCCGAAGTAGATGCCATGAAGGCAGGCTAGTAGGGTCGCCCTGTGCTCCTGAATCTTCCGCTCTCCCGCTCGCAGCTTGATCGAGCTGCGCATTTGCGAGCAGATTCTGCAGGCCTTGAGGAGCTCTGGCGCGCAGCAAAAGTGATTTCGATGGTTGGCGATAAGTTCAAGACCACCACAGACGGGCTGGCATACATCGATCCAATGTCGGCGCCGGGCGAGCGCTATTTCCTCGGCCTCGATAAGAGTGGAACTCCGTATTTCGTAACCCATCAGAGCCCTGGAGATATTGATCTCCAAGAGTTTCAATCCTTGCGCGCTATCGGTGCACACCTGGATGACTTAGAAATCGGCGCCGCCGTTCACGCTCTAGCGCTCACTCAATGGCATGAAGCGCACAAACGATGTTCCAAATGCGGTGAATCAACACATCCAACGTTTGCTGGTGCAGTCCGCGAGTGCGATAAATGTGGAGCCTCCCACCATCCAAGAACTGATCCCGCAATCATCGTCTTAGTAAAAGATAATCAAGATCGAATCTTGCTCGGCCGTCAAAAAATCTGGCCCGCAAAACGTTTCTCAACGTTCGCAGGTTTTGTGGAACCAGGGGAATCTTTCGAAAGTTGTGTAATTCGTGAAGTTGAAGAAGAGTGCGGCGGAAGAGTCAGCGATATGAAATATCTCGGCTCCCAACCATGGCCGTTTCCGGCATCCATCATGATTGCTTACGAGGCAACGATTACTAATCCAGATTCAGTACAAGCAGATGGTGAAGAGATTGAAGAAATAGTCTGGTTAACTCGCGAAGAGTTACACGCAAAAACTCTCTCCGGTGATTTACTCCTTCCGCCCATCATTTCTGTAGCCCGGGCA
>JBJTHB010000035.1:0-5534 GCA_046094245.1 Actinomycetota bacterium | reverse complement strand
GTTCACGAATGGATGCTAAAGAAGAATGCAACGATGTATTGCGTGGCTTTTGCGATTAACGAATTAGGGGATATTTATCTTGTCGGTCGTCTGCCATTTAGCGCAGTCACAGAACAAGAATTGGATCGCGTAATCGGAGCTGTCCTGCAATATTCCGATTCATCATTTAATCCACTCTTGGAGTTAGGTTTTGCAAATGCGATTCGCCGAGAATGGGCATGGCGAGTTTCACGCGGCGAATCTCTTTCGAACTTAGAAGCTTTTAAGCACTTGGTTTAGTGCAGTCCAACTATCTTCGTTAAATAGACCATCAAAGCTGCGCATAAAGCGGCCATGGGCACGGTGATTACCCAGGCGGTGAGAATCTTTCCAACAACAGGCCAGCTCACTGCTTTCTTTCCACGAGTCGCGCCTGATCCGATGATTGCTGAAGTAATCGTATGAGTCGTGGAGATTGGCGCTTTGAAGTTGATAGCTAACACAAAGAGAATGCTTGATGCGACAGTTTCAGATGCCACGCCTCGTAATTGATCAATATGAACCATGCGTTTTCCGAGGGTTTTCATGATTCTCCAACCACCAGCGTAAGTTCCGGCCGCGATTGCGAGCGCAGCCGAAATCTTTACCCAAGTTGGAATGGAATCGCCTGAATGGAATCCACCTACAACAAGAGCGAGAGTCATTACACCCATCGTCTTCTGGGCATCTTGCAATCCATGACCAACAGACATTGCAGTCGCAGAACAAATCTGAGCGCCGCGGAAGTACTTGCTTACAGTGCTGCGCTTTGCATTCCGGAAGATGTACTGCAAGAGCGCCGTTAATCCAAAAGCTAGCGAGAATCCAACGACTGGTGAAATAACCATGGGAATCGCAACTTTCTTAATGACTCCTTCCCAGTGCACGATTTCAGAGGATGCCATTGCAGCGCCAACTAGTCCGCCGATAAGTGCATGCGATGATGAGGAAGGAATACCAAACCACCACGTGATCATGTTCCAGGCGATAGCGCCAAAAACTCCGCCAAGTACGACATAAAGACCACTGACTGAGGGAGCAACATCGATAATTCCGCTGCCGACCGTCTTGGCAACGCCTTCGCTAATGAACGCACCAACAAGGTTTCCAACCGCGGCAAGAAGCAATGCCTGCTTTGGGCGAAGTGCTTTTGTCTCTACTGATGTTGCAATTGCATTAGCAGCATCATGAAAACCGTTTGTGTAGTCGAATATCAGCGCAACAACAATAATTACCGATACGAGTAGATAAGCGTCGCCCACTCTTAACTCTCTTTCAAGGAGATAGTTCGGATGACGCGAGCGACCTTTGCCATATGGTCAAGGGATTCTTCAAATTGATCTATCGTTCCAGTGACTCGAAGAATGGTCATCGCATCGACGCTGCCATCATAGAGATTTGCAGTAATGCGACGATGGATACGATCACCTTCGTCTTCTAACCGATCCACTTCGGCATAAAAGTGATCGAGGTCCTTTAAATTCTTTAAAAGAGGCATCGAAGATGCAGTGAGTTCAGCACATTTGCGGACGGTATCGACTAGGTCTGTGGCCAGCGAAGGAAAGTTCTCTACGCGGTGCAAGACTGCAACATCTGTGGCCTCTTCAATCGCATCCATAGCGTCATCGAGTGAGTTAGCAAGATCCTGAAGATCTCCACGATCATAAGGAGTAACAAACATGTCATCGATACGGCGAACAATCTTGCCAAGTAGTTCATCAGCTTCGGATTCGATATTTCCAATTCGCTTGGCTAATTCGCGACGAGATTCGACTGGGGCAGCGACTAATTCGACTGCAGATCGAGCCGCTGCAGCAAGACGTTCAGCAAGTGATGTGTAGAGATCGAAAAGGACCGCGTCTTTGGGTGTGAATGCCATGTGAATGCTCCTTCGTAGCGCGTCTCATGAAGAAATGAATCCGTGGGCGACTTTAGGGGAGATTTCAGGATTTTCCCAAGAAATGACAAAATGTCGCTATGACCGCGAAGAGCTCCACGCTTGGCTCACTCATTCTTCTCCGCCACGGTGAGAGCGAGTGGAACGCGAAGAATCTCTTTACTGGCTGGGTTGATGTTCGCTTATCTGCGACTGGCGAGAAGGAGGCTCGGCGCGGTGGCCAACTTCTTAAAGAGCACGGATTACTTCCCGATGTGCTCCACACTTCATTATTGCGGCGCGCGATACATACCGCCCAACTCGCACTCGATGAATGCGACCGACATTGGATTCCAGTAAAACGCACATGGCGATTAAATGAACGTCATTACGGAGCGCTCCAAGGTAAAGATAAAAAACAAACGCTTGAAACCTACGGTGAAGAGCAATTCAAGCTCTGGCGCCGATCTTTCGACGTCCCCCCTCCACCCATCGAAGATGACAATCAGTTCTCTCAAGCTAAAGATCCGCGTTATAAGGATCTAGGAAAAGATATGCCCAAGACTGAGTGCTTAAAGGATGTTGTTAATCGCATGCTTCCTTACTTAAACAGTGAAATTTCTGATGATCTTCGCGTTGGTAAGACGGTACTCGTTGCGGCGCATGGGAACTCGATTCGCGCAGTTGTTAAACATCTTGCCTGTATTTCTGATGAAGAAATTGCGGAAGTAAATATTCCAACCGGAATTCCTCTACTCTTTAATTTCGATGATGATTTCGAGCCGCTTGTGAAGCGCGGCGAGTATCTTGATCCTGAAGCGGCAAAGGCTGCGATTGAAGCAGTTGCAAACCAAGGTAAGAAGTAAAGCTAGTTCGAGAACTTTCCAGTCACAAGGAAATAAACACGTCGCGCAACAGAAACGGCGTGATCTGCAAATCGCTCGTAATAACGACCAATCAAAGTGATATCGATTGCCGTCTCAGTGCCATGAGCCCATGATGGGTCAAGCAATGTTGTAAAAAGTTTTCTATGAAGACGATCCATCTCGTCATCGTCTCTTTCGAGTTCGAGAGCTTTATCGATGTCACGTGAGTTGACGACAACACCGGCTTTATCGGCAATCAATTTTGCTACTTTGCCCATTTCCTCAATGGTGAGAAGCAACTCTGATGGGACCGCTGCATTGGGATGGCGCAAGCGGGTGATTTTTGCAACGTGATGAGCCATATCTCCCATACGCTCTAAATCAGCGCTCATTCGAAGCGCAGTGATTAAGGCTCGTAAGTCCGAAGCAACAGGTTGTTGGCGCGCGATGATGTCAATAATGCGAGCGTCAAGGTCATGTTGGATTTGATCAACACGATCATCCGCAGCAATGACTTCCTCAGCTTCCTTGATGTCTGCTGTTAAGAGTGCATGTGTTGCACGCGATATTGCATCAGAGACTAGGGTTGAGAGATCAACCAAGGTTTGAGTGACGCCATCGAGTTCATCTTGGAATGCACTGCGAAGCCAGGTCATGGGCTAAAGGTAGTTAATTGATATTCCATTGCAAATGTAGTGGGTGAACTTGCTCTAACGACAAAGTGAACAATAGGTAAATCGCGTCATTACTCGTCGATGTGACGCGATAGAACAGGTTTCGTACTATTAGGCCATGAAGTTCCGCAAGGATGCGAACGATTCACAATCCCATGAACTTCCTGACATCCTGCTCAGAGTTTTGGAATCGCTTGAAGCCGAATCAATGATTTTGCTTCCGGGCGATGTCATCCTCTTCCAATCGCAAGGAATATCGAACTTCGGATTTCTTAAAGATGAGCGTCTCTCGAGTGAGGAGTTATCGGCACTTATTCGCGTGGTTCGACGCACAAACGAGACTCATCGTGGATCACTAGAAATTGCGCGTGGTCCAATTGGTGAAGGAAAACGTGAAGTGAAAGTTTCCATTACGCCTCTGAATCAAGAGGGCATGGTGCTTGTTCTCGTTTCTGATGAGAGTGAAGCGCGCCGTATTGATGCAGTGCGGCGTGATTTCGTTGCAAACGTCTCGCACGAGTTAAAGACACCGATTGGTGCGCTAGGACTCTTGAGCGAGGCAATTCTTGGAGCCAAGGACCAACCGGAGGAAGTGGTTCGTTTTGCCTCGCGTATGCAGATGGAAGCAAAGCGATTGACCGATCTAGTTCAAGAGATAATTGATCTATCTCGATTACAAAGTAGCGATCCACTTTCCAAAGCATTTCCAGTAGAAGTGAATGAGATTGTGCGTGAAGCAGTAAGTCAGGCACAGATCTCCTCTGAGTCTCGCGGCATCTATGTTGAGATTGGCGAGATTGCTGACGCAACCGTGATTGGTGATCGTGATCAACTTATTGCAGCTGCACATAACCTAATTGAGAATGCGGTGAATTACAGTCCGGAAGATACAAAAGTTTCGGTAGTCGCAAAGCGTAATCACGACATCATTGAAATCTCAGTCACAGATCAAGGAATCTGAATCGCAGAAGAAGATCAAGCTCGAATATTTGAACGTTTCTATCGTGTTGACCCAGCTCGTTCTCGCGAGACTGGCGGTACAGGATTGGGGCTATCGATTGTTAAACATGTAGCGCTCAACCACGGTGGTGATGTGAAAGTCTGGAGCAAACCTGGTGTTGGCAGTACCTTCACTTTGTTACTGCCTATCGCTATTGAAGAGGAGAGAATTAGCTCATGACTCGAATCTTGATTGTCGAAGATGAAGCCTCTTTCTCGGAAGCGCTGGAGTTTTTGCTTGGCAAAGAGGGTTTTCAGGTTGTTACTGCCGCCACTGGAACTGAGGCGCTACGTAAATTTGATCAAGGCGGAATTGATCTCGTGCTACTAGATCTGATGATTCCCGAAGTTTCAGGAACCGAAGTTTGTCGCCAAATCCGAACTAAATCTCGAACCCCCATCATTATGCTGACCGCAAAAGATTCGGAAGTCGATAAGGTCGTCGGACTTGAGATTGGCGCAGATGATTATGTAACAAAGCCTTACTCATCGCGCGAACTCGTTGCCCGTATTCGGGCAGTCTTACGTCGTAATGCTTCGGATGGAATAGAAACTGAACCAGGTGTGATGTCTGTCGGAGGAATACGAATGGATATCGATCGCCATCAAGTGTCGGTCAATGGAATTCCAGTCTCACTACCGCTAAAAGAATTCGAGCTACTTGAGTTTTTGATGCGTAACGCGGGCCGTGTTCTTACTCGTATGCAATTAATTGATCGTGTGTGGGGTAGCGATTATGTGGGTGATACCAAGACGCTAGATGTTCATATCAAGCGGTTACGAGCAAAGATTGAAACTGATCCAGCAAATCCGACTTTAATCCAGACCGTGCGCGGTCTTGGTTACAAGATGGAGCTATAGATTCCCGTATTTGCAACGAAAAGAGCATCTCATTCCGCCTTGCCGCCATTTGCGAAATAAAGAACTACGGGCACGCGCTATCCAGACTTTGCACCGAGAGTTGCGATCTTTGCTTTTGCATTAGCCGAGTCACCTTCGAAGAACATGGGTTTGTTCTTGGAGAGAATTGCTTCAGTAACTAGTTCTGCGCGCTGGCCATTAATGGCGATTGCAGCGAGTTGATCTGGAGCATCGCTGTGA